>CAMNGW010000158.1 GCA_946538615.1 uncultured Clostridia bacterium | reverse complement strand
CCATAAATCAAACCAACCTTATACCTTCTGCCATCTGTTCCTGGTTATACTTATCCAGAAGACGATGAATTCTGTCATAGGGATTAAGCAGAGAACTCAATGACCTGTCGTGGTTTAATGTCGCAATGATGTAGGAGATATATTTGCTCATATCTGCTTCCACAAACCAGGGTGCTTCCTTCAGTTCGGGCCGCCGATAGGTCAGGTTTGTCGAAATCACCCGGTCAATGATGCCCTCTTCATAGGCTTTATTGTATTCTTCTATGCCGTTTGTGAACAGCGCGAATGTCGCTGCTGCAAAAATGCGTTTTGCATGTCTGGCCTTCAGTTCACGGGCCAGCTCAATCACAGACTCACCGCTGGAAATAATGTCGTCCGCCACAAAAACATCTTTGCCTTCCACGCTGTCACCGATATATTCGTGGGCAATGATCGGGTTGCGCCCGTTGACAATGCGGGTATAGTCACGGCGTTTATAGAACATGCCCATATCAAGGCCCAGAACAGAAGCATAGAAAATGTTTCTGTCGATTGCCCCTTCGTCGGGGGATACAATCATCAGATGGTCCTTATCAATCTGCAGTGTTTTGTCTTTGCGCAGCAGGGCTTTGAAAATCTGATAGCTCGGCATGATGCTTTCAAAGCCGCCTGTGGGAATAGCATTCTGGACACGGGGATCATGGGCATCAAATGTAATGATATTGCTCACACCCATGCGGATCAGGTCCTGGAGCATCATGGCACAGTCAAGGCTCTCACGGGAAGTCCTTCTGTGCTGCCTTCCTTCGTACAGCATAGGCATAATCACATTGATGCGCTTAGCCTTGCCGTTCATGGCAGCTATGATTCTTTTCAGATCGGCAAAATGTTCATCCGGTCCCATTGGTACTTCGTTGCCATACATCGTATACGTGCAGTTGTAGGCCCCGACATCACAGAGAATGTAAATATCGTAGCCACGTATGGTCTCCTTGATCATGCCTTTGCCTTCGCCGTTGCCAAAACGCGGGCAATATGTCCTGACCAGAAAGTCCTCACGCTGAACACCTGGAGTCGTCGTCATGTCCCCCGGAAGGGAGGCATCTGTATGATCGCGCCAATGAATAAGCCAACGGTCAATCTTTTCACCAAGTTCTTCTGTTCCCCGCATAGCGATCAGGCCCAGCGGTCCAACAGGGTAGGTCAGAAAGGAGTCCTGGTTCCACGTGCTGACAAAATCGCTCATTGCAACAACCTCTTTCATCAGGGGATCGGCATTCCACTCACATTATATCCCAGAAAAAGAATTAAAGATAGTCTTTTTCAAAAAGATTATTCACCCTCAAGCGATCCGGTTCCCTTATTTCCAGATCGTACATGTTAATGTGCTTTCTTCCGGAACACACCTTTTTCTTCCCCAAAATCTGCCGCGCCCATGTTGCCCTTTGGGCCCAGGCATGCTAAAATTTTTACCAATTTCGCACTTTATTATGGAGGGGGATCAATTTGCGCAAAGACTTGGCTCTGCTCCTTGCCGGCTCTTTCATACAGGCCTTTGGGATCTGCAATATCCATGCCCAGTCGACGGTCACAGAAGGCGGCGTCCTGGGGATGACGCTTCTGCTCCATCATTTTTTGAACATCTCGCCCGCCTTGTCTTCTCTGGTCCTTAACAGTGCCTGCTATCTGTACGGGATCCACCGTCTGGGGCGGCCCTTTCTGGTCCGTTCCGCCCTCTCCTCCTGTGCCTATGCCCTGTTTTATTCTTTTCTGGAACCCTTTTCTCCCCTGTTCCCCGGCATCCTCTCATCGCCTCTTTTATGCAGTCTGCTCGGGGCACTGTTCATCGGAACCGGTGCCGGACTGTGCGTGCTTGCCGGCGGTGCAACCAGCGGGGACGATGCGCTTGCCATGGGCATATGCGACCGCCTCCATTGTGACATCCGTTATGTCTATCTGTGCACAGACGCCTTTGTCCTCATCCTCTCGCTGACCTATATCCCCCTGTCAGATTTTGCCTATTCGCTCCTCACCGTCCTTCTGTCCGGTCAGATTATCGGCATAATCCAGAAACTTGACATAAAAAGGCGAAAAGAAAAAAGCACCTGAGGTGCTTTTTTCTTTATCTTCTGTCAGCATGTCCGCGCACGTAATAACGCACAATCTCCTCGAGAATCTCATCACGCTCGAGCCGGCAGATCAGGCTGCGCGCCGAGTTGTGGCTCGTGATATAGGTGGGATCTCCCGAAATGATGTATCCCACCATCTGTGTGATTGGATCATATCCCTTGGCAGCCAGTGCATCATATACATACATGAGAATATCCTGAGCTTCATTACCTGATTCCGCAATCGGTTTCAGCTTAGTGGTCTCAATCTGGTTCTGCATGTAAAACCCACCTCCTTCTCTCAATGACTTCATCTCGTTGTCGAAGCTACCTTTATTATACACATTTCACTCATTTTGAAAAGACAAAATTGTCTTTTTTTTCTTTTTGGGAACTGAAAACTTTTCCCTGAAAAAGGAACCGCCCCTCTCTCCATATCCTGAGAGCCCCGGCACTCAGAGCTGAGGAAGACTGGTCCCGGCACAATGGGAGAAACGGTATATGCCTATGGCAGCCGCCACAGAAAGGTTCAGGGAGTCCACTTTGCTGCTGCTGTCGATTCGCACGGGCTGACCCAGTGCGGAAAAGAAAGGCGGGAGCCCGCTCCCTTCGTTGCCGAAAACCAGCGTGAACCGGGACGGGAGCTTTTCCTTGAGGACTTCCTCCATGGGAACGGAAGCGTCCAGCATGAAGGGATAGAGAAAATGATCAGGAAATGCCTCACGATAGGCTTCAAAGGTGTCGTAGACATGGACACGCAGAGAAAACAGGCTGCCCATGCTCGCCCGCACTGTTTTGGGATCAAACAGGTCAACACATGGCTTTATAAGACATACGTCTTCCATTCCAAAAGCCAGTGCTGTCCTCAGAATGGTCCCGACATTCCCTGTGTCCCCAGGGCAATGGAGCATAATATGCGGCCCATTGGACAGGGAGTCCTCAAACTTATCAAATACAGCGGCAGCAAATGTGTTTTCCTTCTGGGAAACCTGTCTGAGGACCCTGTCCGCATATTCCCAGCGTATATTGAGCTTTTTCGCTGCGTCCATCAGTTTGGCGGCACCCTGCGTGTCCCGGGACGATTCACTGAAAAGAATGCGCTTTACACACTGCGGTCTGTGCAGTATGCATTCCATGGCCGGGAAAAAACCTGGTGCATAGCTGTAGGGAAGCGAGGATTTGTACACAGACAATGACGGCATAACTGACTCCTTTCCGCAAGTACGTTATGATCAGAATCAGACCGGAGCCTCTTCATTCTTGGATGTAAAAAGTGCGTTAATAAACTCATGCGCATCAAAAGGCTGCAGGTCATCAATGCCTTCCCCGACGCCTATGTACCAGACCGGTACAGCCAGCTCCTGGCGGATCGCAAGGGCTATGCCTCCCTTGGCCGTGCCATCCAGTTTGGTCAGGATGATACCCCCGACTTCGCACACTTCTTTAAAGGCCTTCGCCTGCGCCAGCCCATTCTGGCCTGTTGTTGCGTCAAGCACAAGAATGCAGCGCACATCCGCCTCGGGATAGTCCCTGTCAATGACACGGCGCATCTTGTTCAGTTCGTCCATCAGGTTCTTTTTGTTATGCAGTCTTCCTGCCGTATCAACCAGGAGAAGGTCCACGTCGTTTGCCTTGGCGGACTGGATGGCATCGTACACAACAGCCGCAGGGTCCGCTCCCTCGGCATGCCTGACAATCGGCACCCGTGCCCGCTGTGCCCAGACCGTCAGCTGTTCGGCCGCCGCTGCGCGGAACGTGTCCCCGGCAGCAAGCATCACTTTCCGCCCGATGGCCTGGAAGCGCAGCGCCAGCTTGCCGATTGTCGTTGTCTTCCCCACGCCATTGACACCCACAATGAGCATGACCATTGGCCACTTCAGCGGTGGGCGCGGAATGTCCATTTCCCTGACCATAATCTCTTTGAGCATGTCGCGTGCCACATTTGCGTCGGTTATTTTCTTTTCATGGACTTCTTTCTTCAGCTCATCCATCATGCTCATGGTGGCTTTCATGCCGCAGTCAGAAAGGATCAGAATATCTTCCAGCTCGTCATAAAAATCATCGTCAATTTTCCGTGTCTCCCTGACAAGCGTGTCCATCTTCTCGGTCATGTTTCCACGGGTCTTCCCAAGACCCGCTATGAGCCTGGAAAAAAACCCTTTTTTCTTTTCTTCAGCCATGATTATCCCTCCGTTTTTTCTTGCTCCATTTTCTTTAAATAAACCATGAGAACCGCAATATCCGCAGGCGATACGCCCGGAATCCTGCCAGCTGCGCCCAGTGACCTGGGTTTCTGTCTGGCAAGTTTCTGCCTTGCCTCCAGCCTCAGGGCCGATATTTCCTCATAAGGCAGTTCGGGGAGCACCGTATCTTCCATGACCCTTGCTTTCCGGATCGCAGCGGCTTCCTTTTCCAGGTAGCCTTCATATTTTTCTTCCACTTCGGCATATTCGGAGATATACCTGGGATATTCAGCCAGATCAGGGTCCAGTTCCATAAGATCCTGCCATGTGATGCCGGGACGCTTGAGCAGTTCGGAGCCGGACAGGGCATGCTCTATCACCTGCTGTCCATGATCCTCCAGCCATACCGGGTTCTGACTGAAATTGAAATGCGTGGTCTTCAGTCTGGAGCGCAGTTCATCTGCCTTTCGCTGTTTTTCTTCGGTCCGCTCCATTCTCTCCCGGCTGGCCAACCCGAGTCTGTAGCTCAGTCCGGTCAGCCTGATGTCAGCATTATCCTGTCTCAGGTGCAGTCTGTGCTCGGCCCGGCTCGTCATCATACGGTAGGGCTCATCGGTGCCCTTGGTGGTCAGATCATCCGCCAGTACACCGATATATGCCATGTTACGTCCCAAGACAAGCTGGGTATATTCCCTTGCACCCAGCTGGCTCTGGACCGAAAGTGCCGCATTGATCCCTGCAAGAATGCCCTGCCCTGCTGCTTCTTCATAGCCGCTGGTCCCATTAATCTGTCCTGCCATAAAAAGGTTGTGGTACTTCAGCGTTTCCAGCGTCGGGCGCAATTCACGCGAATCAATGCAGTCGTATTCGATGGCATAGCCCAGGCGGACAATTTCACAGCGGTGGAGACCCGCAATCGAGCGGTACATGCGCCACTGCACGTCTTCCGGGAGGGATGTGGACATTCCCTGCACGTACCACTCCCGGCTGTTCTCACCTTCCGGCTCAAGAAAAATCTGGTGCCTGTCTTTGTCGGCAAATTTTACGATCTTGGTCTCAATAGAAGGACAGTAGCGGGGTCCGACGCCCGTTATGGACCCTGTATACATCGGTGCGCGTGACAGATTGTCACGGATGATCTGGTGCGTCTCCGGATTCGTCCATGTCAGATAACAGGAAAAGCGGTTTTCCAGTTCCCTGTCGGTGAGGAATGAAAACGGCTGGACGGGTTCGTCGCCCTTCTGTTCTGTCATCTCATCAAAATCAATGGACCTGACATCGAGTCTTGCTGGCGTTCCTGTCTTGAACCGTCGCAGACCGAACCCCATGGATTCAAGGCACGAGGAAAGATGGCCTGCATTCATAAGCCCTTGCGGTCCGCCGTCCCATACAGCCTCACCAATAATGATCCTGCCCCTGAGATAGACGCCGCTTGCCAGCACAACCGCTTTGCACGGGATCCTCTGGCCTGTAAGTGTTGTAACGCCACAGACCTGATCGTTCTCAGTTTCAATGGATACAATCTCAGCCTGCCGCACAGTAAGGTGCTCCTGAGAAAAAAGCGCCCGCCTCATCCGGTTCTGATAAGCCTGCTTATCTGCTTGTGCGCGCAGCGCATGGACCGCAGGACCTTTGCTCATGTTCAGCATGCGGCTCTGCAGCATCGTGTCATCTATAGCCAGGCCCATTTCTCCGCCAAGTGCATCGACCTCACGGACGATATGGCCCTTAGCCGACCCGCCTATGGCAGGATTACAGGCCATAAGTGCAATACCATCAATATTCAAAGTCACAAGCAGCGTATCAATTCCCATCCGGGCACAAGCCAGAGCTGCTTCACATCCGGCATGTCCTGCACCAATGACAACAACTTCTGCCACAATCCGTCCTCCTTGCTCAGCAACAACCGAGCGGGATTATAACATAGAATAGGGCCCGAATCAAAATTCCCATGGATCGTCCGTCACTTCTGCTGAAAAGAGCGTACAGCACCCGGATCCGGGAGCCATATGTTCCTAAAGCCCCTGATTTTCCGTACCCTGCAGCCCGCCATGCTGCAAGCTGCCGCCCAAATTCCGGAAAGGGAAAGGCAGAGCTTTTTATGCCTCCTGCCGTTATGGCATGTTTTTTTAGCGCACAGAACCCGTCCGCCTGCCTTCCTGTTTTGTCACGTTCCATAAAAGGATGCACAACTGCAAACCGCACTTGTGCATCCTTCCTTCTGTAAATATTTACATGGTACAAAACAGTTTCCTGTATGTCCCTTTCAGTTTTTCCGGAACAGCCTCATCAGGGTTCCGCTACAGGTGTGGGTTCCGGGGTCGGCACTGCGGTCGGCTCCGGTACCGGCGTGGGAACATAGCCCAGATAATTTGCTGTTTTATACTCCACATAGGTCAGCTTCTCATCTCTGATGTTCCTGGAATAGCCTGTGTCCGTGCGGTAGCCGGTGACTGCCATGGTAACGCGTCCGATCTGTGCTGCAGGCTGCTGGTAGTTGGTGAACCCGAACCGCCCGTGCCTTGTGATATCACCCTCATATAAAACTTCGCCGTATGTGCATTCAAAAGAGTTCAGGCCGTTGGTCGTGACGGGCAGAGGCTGTCCGTAAATATCATAGCATGTCACAAGACCGTACAGCCGGGTAATATTCATATTGCTTTCATTGCGGACCACGATTTTGACGGCATTGTCCTGAAGGTACAGATCTGTGATCTTCAGCGCCTTATCATAATTTCCAACATTGACCGTGCAGCTTACCGTATAGCCTCCGTCCTCAGTGACCCCATGGGCGGTTGTGGTGCCCCAGTGCCTGCCTCGGACAGACGGTCTGTTATTCGTGCCGTGAATGGTGGCAAAGTAAGTATCCTCTATCGTCCATGTCATATTTCTGTTGTTTGCGTTTTCGGGTTCGAGCACAACGTTCAGGGTAAGGCTCTCATCCACGCCCACACGGACTGTATCATTTTTCATATGTACGCCAAGGACAGGCTGGATCACATGCACAACGGTCCTTCCGTAGCGGTTGGACCCATCCGTTGCTTTGGCTGTGATGGTGACATCCCCTCTGCTGATGCCTGTCACGACACCCGCATCGCTGACAGTCGCGCTCCTTGTATTATTGCAGGAAAAAGCCAGTGTTGCATCCGTAACGTCCCATGGTTCGACTGTCCAGCCCAGCTGCAGCGTCTCACCAACCTTCATGGAATACTCTCTTGAATCAAAGGTGATCTTTGTCACAGGCTGCGTGACGGTGACCAGGGCAGTAGCATAAACTGCCGGGTCATTCTTTGCAGATACAGTGACCGTACAGCTGCCAGCTTTTACCGGGGTCACTCTTCCATAAGCATTCACTTTGCAGATGCTCTCATCCGAGCTGGACCAGACCACGGATTTGTCGTTTGCGTTTTTGGGCATAACTGTGGCCTTGAGGGTCTTATAATACCCCACTGCCACCGTCAGTGCATCCTCACTGAGCTCAATGGACTCTGCCTGCTGTGCAACCGTTACAGTAAAACTTCCGTACCTCTTGCTCCCGTCCTTCGAAGACGCCCTGATTTCTGCCTGTCCGCGGGCAACGCCGGTCACGACACCATTGTCATCAACCGTCGCCACTTTTTCATTCCGGCTTGTCCATTCCACTTCCTTGATCGTGGCTGTTTCAGGGCTTACCGTGTAACTCAGCGGGATATGTCCGCCCACGTCGGTCTGTCTGCGGTCTGATGTTACTTTGATGCTTTGCACCTTCTGAATGACCAGCACATGGTAAGCTTTGCTGATCTCAGGATTGGACTGGGACGATACCGTCACAAAGCACTCCCCGGCTTTGCGCGCACTCAGCGTCTGGTTGGAAACACGGACAACATCCGGTTCCGAGCTTTCTACCGTCACCCTTCTGTTGCTCGCGCTGGAAGGCTCGATGGTCACCTGGAGGGTGACTGAGTTTCCCGCTGTCAGGATCAGGACAGGAATGTCCGAGTCTACCTGCAGCAAGCCTTCTACCGAAGCGTCGGACCATTCGACAACATTCAGGTTGCGCTCGTTCACGCTC
>CAMNGW010000157.1 GCA_946538615.1 uncultured Clostridia bacterium | reverse complement strand
TTATACACAATCCCATATGCTTTCCGCTTCAGCTCAAGATAAACAGGAGATGAAGATGTCGCAAGCCCATACGAGCGCAAGCGGATCTTTTCTTTAAACATGGGCTTTTCCAGCGAAGTACGGATTAATTGGTAATTGGGTGTATCGTAATAAAGAGATGCAATGCTTGTTCTCCCGTACTGGTCCAGCAGCATATGCCCCTCAAGGCGCCGGACCAGAAAATCAGTCTGCTCTTTGTCCAGAAGATATTTCAATTCATATCTCTTCATCACCACGATCGGTTCAGCCATGTCATCACCTCCTGTCATATTCTGATCTGCAGAATAAACGTACCGTCTGCCACTTTTGCACTTGCTCTTCCGTTATGGATGCGCACAATCTCTTTGACCTGGGAAAGACCGAGCCCCGCGCCGGGTATGTCCTTGGCGTTTTCCAGCTTTACAAACCGGTCAAAAACCTGATCCACACTGCCTGATGGCAATGAAGTATCATTTTGGAGTGTCATCCTGATATGTCCATTTTTCTCCACCGTAAGTTTTGCCCATGACTGACTGAACTTCAGAGCGTTTTCAAGCAATTCTGCAATCAGATCATTGAAGGCTTCCATGTCGCCTTCAAGCATAACCGGTTCCCCGGCGATAATCTGAAGTTCACAGCCTCTGTCTTCAAACCTTTCCTTTGCAGCATCCCCGGCTGCCAGTGCCAGCTGTGTGAGATCAAATTTCTGAAGGTTAAGCTCCCTGTCATCAAACACATGGAAATTTCCGAGCTTTTTGACAAGCGCCAGCATCCGTTTTACCTGCCGGTTGATGGATTGAGTCTGTTCTGATTCTCCGCTTTCCCTCTCAATAATCTCCGTGTTGGCATTGATCACGGTGAGCGGTACTTTGAACTCTTTCTCTGCATCTGAAATAAAACGTTTTTGTTTCCGGTCAGCTTCTTCAAGAGGAATGAACAGCCGTTTCCCAATGAAGCCAAGGGCAACATAACTCAGAACAAGTCCCAGCACCAGGCCTATACCGGATATCAGCAGAATACGGTAGGAAGCAAGAAGTTCTCTTTCCTGATCAATTACTGTAACAAACGTTCTGTCTTTGATTTCGTAGACACGGTAACGGTACGTGATGCCTGTCCAGCCTGTTTCCTGTTCCTGGAGAAGGTTCTTGGCCCAGGTCAGGGCGTCCTCTTCTGACACCGCATCTATTCTCCATGCCACACGCTCCACAGTGCCATCTTCTCTGAAAGCAAAGGTGAAATACCGCAGCGAGTGACGGATCTCAGGCGACTCGGTTCCTGAGGGCCACCTTCCATCAGGACGTCCATTATGGAAGCGCATGATGCCATCATTTGGCCTTCCCTCGGAAAACATCCCCTGTTCCTTGGCCAGCATGCCAGTTAATGTATCTGCATCTTCACTGGCCATCGTAAAGCTCACTATGTTGATGATGCCCAGCAGAACGGTCAGCAGAACCGCAACGCAGAGCATGGCATACCGGACAAAACGTTTTCTTGCTTTATTCATTCCTGCTCACCAACCTGTATCCTTGATTCATTTTATACTGAATATATGGTTTCTTATCCAGTGCTTCCATTTTCTGATTCAGGGCCTGAATGAGAACCCGCTCGCGTTTGCCCGCACTCCTTTTTCCCTCTGTCTCCAGAGCTTCCAGCAAATCCATTTCTCCGGCTGTCAATGGGATCTGTGTGTCAGCAAAACAAAACCGGCTTACGTCGATCTTCACCATGCCGCAAGAAATACTTTTCTGAGCACGAGCTCTGCTGTATATATTTTCAATAAGCGCCGACAGTTCTTCCGGAAGAAAGGGAAATGGCAGATATGCGCAGGGAAGAACAGGGGCAAGCAGGTCCTTTACAGTGACCCTGCTGTCCATCAGCACAAGAGACAGCTGCATTTTGGTTTTCAGATATCTCAGAATTTCATCTTTTTCCGTCCGGGGCAGTTTGTCCTCAAAGATGACAAGATCGAATGTGTCCTGACCCAGCAGATTCAATACTTGCGTGCCATCAAATGCAGCAGTTACTTTATATCCTCTCAGCGTAAGCAGTTTCTGGTAGCTCATCAGCAGGTCCCTGTCAGAATCTGCCAGAAGTATGTTCATTCTGTATGCGCCTCCTCACCTGTATCTTTCACTTTGAACCATGGCCCACCGTGCGTCCGCAAAGTGAGGCTTCTTTCATGGCCAGTCCTTCTATCCGCTGCGCAAGCAGATTGATTTATCTTTCCATGCGCCTTTTTACTGCACCAAGTAAGCAATAGGTCAACCATGCTTACAGAATTACTGTTCCTTACTTGCTTTCGGGAACATGCTCAGTATACTTATGAACCTTAAAGTTTTCTTGAAACAATTCCTGCTTTCCGGATTTTTTAAAAATATATTCATTTCACAACAAAAGACTGCCCAGCCTGATCCGGGCAGTCTTTTGTCTTCATCTGATTATCAGAAATCCGTTGTATCTGCAGCATCTGTTTGTGCGGGAAGATCTGTTGTTGAAACATCCGTGCCTGTGGCAAGATCCGTCACCGTCGCAAGGTCTGTACCTGTGGCAAGGTCCGTCACCGTCGCAAGGTCCGTCATCGTCGCAAGATCTGTACCTGTGGCAAGATCCGTCATCGTCGCAAGGTCCGTGCCTGTGGCAAGATCCGTCACCGTCGCAAGGTCTGTACCTGTGGCAAGGTCCGTCACCGTCGCAAGGTCTGTACCTGTGGCAAGGTCCGTCACTGTCGCAAGGTCTGTTGCTGTGGTGAAGGCCGTGCCTTTATTCTCCGCATCGTCTGCAGAATCATTCTCTGCTGAAGCGAGATCAGGGATCATCTCATCATTTATCCGGACAGGTTCCCCTTCGCCAGGAACAGCTGTTTCTTCTGTCACAGGTGCCTCATCAGTCTGCTGTGTTCCTGTCGCGGATACTTCTTCAGGTTCTGGTTCGGGCGCTACATAGGGTTCCAGAGAAATCTTGACACGCTCCAGATTTTCTGTCAGCGCATCCCCTGTTTTGGCATAGACCAGGAGGGGTGTCTCCTGCTCCTGAGAAGTAGGCCGGGCACGGAAATGGAGCGTAACCAGTTTGCCGTCCTGTCTGGTCTCTCCGGCTTCACTGTCAGCCCAGAGAATACGATAGGGAGAAACGTCTGACAGATTCCCCATGGAGAATCCCTTCATCGTGCCGCCGTCATCGACTCCGACAAGTTCAAGTGCACCGGTGTCATACTCAATCCACAAGCGCAGGGCTGTCATGGTGTCAGCCTGTACATAGATCGGAAGGTCAAATGCCTGTCCCCCGTCGATCTGTACACCCGCGGCAAGCAATTTGCCTGTATAGGTTTTTTTGACTTCCTCCTGCTGCGCTCCGGTTTCATCACTGTCATCGCTGGAAGCAACTGTCACTCTTTTCTTGGATACCCAGCCCATGCGCCATTCATCGGTTTTATCGTTCGGATAAATCACCTGATATGCATCATCTGTCTGGGAAATAACCAGCGCATCTTCAATGCGGCGTATTCCCTCAAGCCTAGTGTACATATTGTACCTTGAATAGACAGGGGTATAGATTTTCGCCTCTTCAAAGTTCACGGGGTTCATGAGGGCTTCCTTGTCAAAAAATGCGCTGAGCAGACAATAGGCGATTTTTTCACCTTCCTTGATCGGATACCGTACCCTCACCCAGCCATTATTATAAATCCGTTCTATCACGCAGCGGTCATTCCTTCCGGAAATGTAACCGATCTGCGCACCGCCGATGTCCACATACGTCAGGATCTTTTCCCGTTCCAATGCGTAGCCCGAAAACTCCGGGAGCTTCTCAAACCGGGGATCTGGCTCGGCAATCTCTTCAGAATAATTATGGGCAACAATCCGGTCCATCGCATGGAGCAGTGTGTCCCCTTCGCACTCTTCTTTTGTCAGAAAAGCTCTGAGCGCTTTAGCTCCTTGAGAATGGGCCCAAAGAGTAAATGCGCCGTGCTGTTTGCTGTCAAAATTGGCTGAATGGGATTTGTAGAATTCTTCGGAAAATACCTGGGCGATCTCGCTGTCACCCATGGTGTAACGGTCCCAGCCGTCAAAATCGATCACAACATCAGGCTTGTACTCCAGCACAAGGTCCCGCAGTGCGCATGTTTCCTTTTCAGAAAAAGGATTCTGAGAGAAGTAAGGCCCGAGACGGTTATGGATATGCGCAACCGGGAAATTGCTGTTGATATCCACTCTGCGCTTGTTACAGCGGCCGAAGCTGGTGGCAGAGGTCCCATCCATGACGCCGTCCGGATTCGCACATGCAACAACAAGGAGCCGGCAGCCAAACATGGTGTCCTGTGATTCAAAATGTTCAATGACCCTGTTGGCAGCATCGACCAGAATTTGACCATCATGGGGTTCTTCTATCATTCCATGCACAGCAAATACAAGCAGGACGGTCCGGTCATAGCGTTCAGGTTCAATGATGGTCACAACCAGGTCACGGTTCAGCTGCGATTGGCCGAAAACCACGTCCCGCCTGCTCACAATACCGTCCCCGGGGCGTTCCCCGGATACCAGAAGCCGCTCCAGGACCATCAGGTCCGACATGCTCACGGTGCCATCCGTGTCCAGATCAGCCACTACAGTATTGACTGATTCCAGATTGCCTGTCAGATAGTCCCGCAGGGCAGCGGCGTCGAGATTGTCAAAAGCACCATCCCCGTTGATGTCCCCGCTTCCTGCCATAGCAAAAGTCAAAACACATGAAAGAAGTATTGTCACAATACTTCCCAGATAACGTTTTTCCAAGTGAATCACCTTTCCTTGTGTAACTAACACAATTGGATTGGAAGCAGTATACCAGATTTGCAATAAAATCACAATGTAAGAATTGATTCCCTTGTCACTTTTCCATACAGGCGGACATATAAAAAAGCCGGATGATTTCCGGCTTTGACAGTTCATATGTTTATTCCATACCGCTCTGCCTGGCAAGGAGCCCGGTCAGATAAATGAACTCTTCCTGGTAAATGTCCCTGTCAGAGCAGCTTCTGAGCAGTGCCAGTGCCTGTTCATAGGAGCTGTCCCCTTTCCACTGGCTTTTGCGCAGGAGCATTCCCACTTCCGTTACTGCCGCTGCATACTTCATATTATCATCAAGGACCAGCCCGGTATCTTTTGGCAGGTCGTAGGTGAACAGTTCGCTCTTATTTTCTTCTGGTGTTTTTGCGCGCACTGACAGTGTTAAAAGATTCGGGCTGCTGGCGTCACCGTCAGAAGATACGTACCGGCTTTTTACAGAATTGAAATCATATCCTTCCTCTTTGCCTGCAGGAACCAGCTCATAGAGCGCCGTTACCCGGTGCCCGCTGCCGATTTCTCCCCCATCCTTTTCGTCATTGGCAAAATCGGCATCAGACATGACCCGGTCCTCGTAACCGATCAGACGATAGCCTGCTATATAAGCCGGGTTGAAATCCACCTGCAGTTTGACATCCCTGGCCATCGTCTGAAAGGTCCCATCTGCTTCTGTGACAAGTGCTTTCCTGGCCTCGAGGATCGTATCGATGAACCAGCAGTTCCCATCCCCGTGGTCAGCGAGGGCTTCCAGCTTATTGTCTTTATAGTTCCCATAGCCGAACCCCATCACCGTCAGGGACACGCCATTTTTCTTCTTTCCTTCCACGAGTGCCGCAAGTTCGCTTTCACTTGTCACGCCAACGTTCAGGTCCCCATCTGTCGCCAGAAGGATACGGTTCACGCCACCGGGGATAAAGTATTTTTCTGCCACATCATATGCTTTAAGAAGGCCCGCCGTACCATTGGTATAACCTTCCGCTTCAAGTTCTGAAATGGCTTCCATAATCCTCGTTTTGTCAGCCGCCTTTGCTCCATCAAGGACGACCCTGTCCTGGGAAGCGTATGCCACGACAGAGACAGTATCCGTTGGTGCAAGCTCGTCAAGAAGCATCTGGAACGACCTTTTTACAAGGTCCAGACGGTCTGCTCCGTCCATTGAACCTGATGTATCAATCAGAAAAACAAGGTTATGCTCCGGCCGGTTTTCCACAGGGGTCGTCGCGGCCTGTAAGCCGATCTGGAAAAGCCAGTTGCCCTTGTTCCAGGGACATTCAGCCAGCCCAAGGTAAACGCCGAACAGTTCCCCGTCTTTTGGCTGAGGATAATGATAATGGAAATAATTGAGCATTTCCTCGATACGCACAGAGCTCTCCGGTACACTTTCTCCGTTCAGGATCATTCGCCGCAGCCGTGCATAGCTGGACGTGTCCACGTCCGCTGCAAAAGTGGACAGGGGCGATGTGGCCGTACTGACAAATCCATTCTCTGTGAATGATGTGTACTCCTCGGTGTTCCACCTTTCCATTTCCATGCTTTTCGATGTGTTCATGACATATGTAGCAGTCGGAAAGACATATCCGGTTTCATAGGTGTCCTCAAGAACATATTCATACGGCATGGCTTCATAAGCATCCCCTCCCATTTCCACTTCCGGGAGCGGCGTAACAGTTATTTCACGGTCTTTGACTGGTACAGAATACATTCCAAAAAACAACGAAAAGACAAACACGATAATGATCAGGATCTTCAGCATGGTTTTCTCCTCCTTCTTGATTGTCTGCCTGTTAGACGCAGCATTCTGCTCCCGGTTCCATGATGTGTTGAACTTTTTTCTGTTTCCTGCCTTACAGGGACAAACTTCACAGTCAGTCATGCTCATGCTATAATCGCTTGACTATGCTGTATCCGGAGGCCAACCATGCAACTCATGCAAAAGCTCTCTCAATTCTTTGATGTTCAGGACATGACAAAAGGCAGACCTATGGATACCCTGATTGCCTTCTCGATTCCCCTGCTCATCGGTAATTTTGCCCAACAGCTTTACAATACAGTTGACTCGATTATCGTTGGTCAGTATATCGGCGACACTGCACTCGCCGCTGTGGGGACATCCGGGCCCATTCTGAACCTTATGCTTGTGCTTTTCATGGGCATTTCCACAGGCGCAAGTATCTTATCCGCACAGTATTTTGGTGCCAAAGACCGTCAGACCCTCTCCAGACTTGTCGGGTCAACATTTTTCCTCACGCTTCTTTCCGGCCTGATCATGTCTGTCCTTGGCTTTGTATTTTCAGAGTTCCTCGTCTCCCTGGTGCATCCCCCGGAAAATGTGGCCAGCGGTTCTGTCACTTATCTTCAGATTATATTTATCGGTATGCTCGGTGCTGCAGCTTACAATATCCTCTCCGGCGTACTGCGTGGAATGGGCGACAGCGTATATCCCCTGATTTTCCTTGTGATCGCGTGTCTTCTGAATATTGTGCTCGATATTGTGTTTGTCAGGAATTTCAACCTTGGCATAGCAGGCGTTGCCTGGGCAACGATCATCGCTCAGGGCATATCCGGCATTCTCTGCCTGATCCGGCTCGTTCACATGCGTGAAACCATTGATATCAACCGCCGTACCCTTACCCCTGATAAGCGGATCATGTGGAGCCTGTGCCGGCTGGGGTTCCCCGCCGGCATTACATCCGCCATCTTTTCTCTTTCATCTATTATTGTGCAGAATCTGACCAACTCCATGGGAGAGCTTACCATTGCCGCAACCGTAGCTGTCATGCGCGTCGACGGATTTGCCATGATGCCGAACTTTACCTTTGGCACTGCCGCCACAACTTATGTCGGACAGAACATTGGTGCCGGACAAATGAACCGTATCCGTCCGGGGACCCGGGACCTGATGAAAATTGCCCTGTGCTGTTCTACCGTGCTTGTCGCTGCTATTCTGCTCTTTGGGCGGCCCCTGATCGGTATGTTCACCCAAACGGAAACTGTGATTGCCCTCGGCGCATCCGGTCTGAGATGGCAAGCCCTTGGATATATTGCCTTCGCTGTTTCTCAGGTCCTTCAGGGTGTCATGCGGGGCGCTGGAGAGACTGTGATCCCCATGTGGATTTCTGTCATTTCCACAGTTGTCCTGCGCATGCCCCTTGCTTATCTGATTGCTGTCCTCACGCGCTCCTCCGTCTTTCCGCAGGGTAATCCTGTCGCCATCTTTTCCTCTCTGCTTATTTCCTGGACCCTCGCCATGCTTATGACTGTGTACACCTACCGCAAGGGAAGCTGGAAAAAAAGGCTCCCTGAAGCGCTCCGAAAGGAAATCTGAATCCCTATGCCTGGGTCTTTTGCCCGGGCTTTTTTGTGCCATCCGTAAAGGAGACTGTTACGCACAGCACATGAAAGTCTTCCAAGAAACGTTACCCCGTTGCATATAAGAGTGTTCTCAGAAACTCCTTAGCTTTGTTTTTCGGACTCTCTGAGAAGGCT
>CAMNGW010000156.1 GCA_946538615.1 uncultured Clostridia bacterium | reverse complement strand
CATCATCGGAAAAGACTTCGCCACCGATACCACAGAGGACCTCTTCAAGGCTGCTGTTGCCTCCGGCAATGTGGGCTTTGTGCTCGACGACAACACCCGTATCTTCGACTACATGGAAGCCCTCAACTGCGAGAACGGCGTACAGGTCCGCACAACCTTCGTTCCTGTGACCTGCTTCACCAAGGCTGACGGCGAGATCCGCAATCCTTTCGAGTATGCCTATGGCATGTACATCATGGTACCGTGGACCTCTGAGAGCAAAGTGGACGCTGCTGTGACCTACCTCAACTGGCTGGCTGACCCGGTCAACGCTGAGAACGTCGCTTACGCGCCTGAACACACCGTCAATCCCGAGACAGGCGTGCCGAATCCCTTCACGGGCGACGAACTGTCCCAGATGGGCTACAAGACCACTCTGGATGACTTCAACATCCTCAACAAGCACTTCCTGTTCACCGAAGAGCGCGAGGGCGTCATCGCTGGCTATCAGGGAAGCAACATCTTTGAGACCCATGAGTGGTTCGCCAAGCTGTATGACACGCTCCAGATCGGTTTCTTCCGTTATCCCACCATGCCCATGGCTCCCGAAGTCGAATCCCAGAAGGGCGACATCGTGAAGGCCGACATGATCAGCTACGTCTATCGTCTGATCTCCTGCCCGACCGACCAGTTCGACAGCCTCGAGGCAGAGCTGCACGCCAACCTTATCAACGCCGGTCTCAATGAAATCATTGAAGCCCGCGGTCAGTACTGGGACAGCGTACAGTAACATGAAAAGAAGGCCGTCCGGTTTTGGCCGGACGGCCTTTTCTGAAAAAGAATGCTCAGCTCACCGGGGCGAAGTCAAAGCGGAAGGCAAGCGTTTCTCCTTCATGCAGGGGAAAGGCGAGGCGGAGCACGTTCCCGCCGTATGCCTGCACCTCAGGGACAGGACCGTCCACGTCCACATGCAGCCCCGGAAGGTCCCAGGATGAAGAGGTGACCATGTCCCCGCGCAGTTCTTCCTTTGCTTCGATCTCATAGAAGACGAGGACAGGAAAAGGCGTTTCGGAGCGCACCGTCATCTCCGCATGGGTCCCGCGGACCTGACCGTCAAAGAGGACCGTGTGCAGATGGTTCATGCTCCCGTCCATGAGGGAGCGCAGCAGCTTGATGGTGCCGTTTTTCCAGAACACGACAAAGGGATGGAGCTGGTGGCTGGGGTTGCGGGACCCCGACATGGCGCCGGCCATGAAATCCGGCGTGACATACGCTGTGGCCGTGCACACGGCCTGGGGGACCCTGGGGTCGCCGCGCTCGGCAAGCTCGCGGAAGCGGCGCGTGACGGTAAAGGGCGGGCGCTCATGGAGGAAGAGCGGCCTGACGTCCTCCGGGATCCGGATGTCCCCGAGAACCGTGAGGGGATTGACCACGCTCTCGATGGAGAACGGATGGTCGGGCCACAGTTCCCTGCCAAGGCCGAGGTAGAGAATGTCGTAAAAGCAGGTATGGACGGACATATCCAGCTCATAGCACCTTGAGTACGGCCCTGAGAAGGCCCGCATGGACGGGTTGTAGAAATCAGCCACGTCCCGCCAGAGATGCTCTTCCAGCTCATCTGCTGAGCGCACAAGCTCAGGGGCGGAACCGTAGCGCCGGAAAAAACCCAGGGTCGAAAGGTCGACGCCGCAGTAGGTCGGGGAATTGAACTCCGCGCAGGCGCCGAACTCACGGTACTCGCCAAGGAGCGCGCGCATCTCTTCCAGTGCCCGCGCCTTCCAGTCCTCACGACGCAAACGCTTCCCGAAATGGTCCAGAAGGAAGATGGCCATGATCCGGACATTGGTATTGAGGGGCGTAAGGGCGGCGTCCAGCCTTGTCACCATGCCGGTGCATGCCCGCTCACTGGCTGAAAGGATCCTTTCCGTCAGCTCCGTGGGGAGAATGGACTGGAAATGGACAAGGACCATGGCGAAGATCATGCCGGTGAATTCCCGCAGGTTCGGCTCATAGGTGTCCCAGGCAACGGGCACGGCACGGCACAGGGCCCTGTGCAGGAGGTCCGCGAGGTCTGCGGACTGTCCGGCAAAGCGGGGATCATCCCTGAGGGCATGGTCAAATTCGGCCCCAATGTGTTCCCAGGCCACATCAGCCATGTACCTGACATAAGGCGTGACGTCCCTGTAGGGGAAAAGCCCTCTGGGCGGCATTTCGTCATCCGGATGGCGGAACGTCCCGTGGAACACTTCAGCGGGGTCGTCAAACTGCAGGTCCAGCACGGCCGAGATGGCCCTGACCGCAGTGGGGAGCGCTTCCTGTTCATGCAGAATCAGAAGGCCCAGAGCGTAATAAAGGGTATTGCGCACGGAACGGTAGGGCTTGCCCTCCATGGTCTCGGTCACAATGCCGCTTGTGGGATCGTACCCTTTTTCGAGGTGAGAAACTGCCTCAGTGACAAGGGTCCTGGCTTCAGGGGAAAGGGAATCACAAAACATAGCTTGCCTCCGGTATCTCAAATCCATCGCAGGATTATACTGCGGGTTTCCGGTTCCCGGAAGGGCTGTGCGAAAAAAAGAGACAAAGAGGTGAAGACATGCTGGTCAATATGCGGGAGCTCCTAGGCAAAGCGGAGGAAGAAGGATACGCTGTACCGTCGTTTTCCGTAGCCAACATGGAATGTATTGAGGGCGTGATGGCCGCGGCGGAGGCGATGCGGTCCCCCGTCATTTTGCAGGTCGCGGAGGTCCGGCTGCCTTACAGCCCGCTGTATCTTATTGCGCCCATGATGAGAGCCGCGGCGGAGCATGCGTCCGTCCCGGTGGCGGTGCACCTTGACCATGGAAAGACGCTCGGCTGCATTGAGGAAGCGCTGGACCTGGGCTTTACCTCTGTGATGTGCGACGGGTCCGAACTGCCCATAGCTGAGAATGTGGCGCTGACGCGCAGGGTCGTTGAGCTGGCCCGGAGGACCGGGGCTGCGGTTGAAGCGGAGGTCGGCCGGGTGGGGCGCGACGAGGACGGGAGCGAGTGCGAGGAGCAGATGGCGGGCATTTCGGACTGCGTGCAGATGGCACACACGGGCATTGACGCGCTGGCCATCGGGATCGGGAACGCCCACGGCGTGTACGCACAGCTGCCCAAGCTGCGCTATGACATTCTTGAGGAGGCTCACAGGAAGGTCCGCGCGGCCCTTGTCATGCACGGGGGCTCGGGACTTACCGATGAACAGTTCCGGAAACTGGTCGCCCTGGGCATGCGCAAGATCAACATTGCCACCGATATCTTTATGGCGCAGGCCTCGGCATGCACCTCGAAGGACGTCTTCCGCAACATCCGCGCCTCAGCTGAGGCGGTGGAGGGCGTGGCACGGCACTATATCCATATATTTGGTTCAGAAGGGAAGGCATAAGACATGATCCGTTTTGATCTCACCAGACCGCTGCACATGATCCCCGTCGGACGTGTGGCGATTGACCTGAACCCGGAGGACTACAACCGTCCGCTGGAGGAGAGCGAACATTTCACAAAGTATGTGGGCGGATCGCCGGCGAACATTGCGGTGGGCCTTGCCAGGCTGGGGAACCGTGTCGGCTTCCTGGCGCGGGTGTCGGACGACGCGTTCGGAAGGTACGTCACACAGTATTTTGAGAAGGAAGGCATTGACGTGTCGCACATCAGACCGTGCCGGCACGGGGAAAAGCTTGGCTTGACGTTCACAGAGATCAAGTCGCCCACCGAGTCTTCCATCCTCATGTACCGTGAGGGCGTTGCCGACCTGCAGCTGGAACCGGAGGACGTGGATGAGGCATATATCCGCAAGACCGCCTGCCTTCTCATCTCCGGGACATCCCTTTGCATCTCCCCTTCGCGCGAAGCGGCCCTCAAGACCGGGCTGCTAGCCAGGAAAAACGGTGTCCCCATTGTCTTTGACGCGGACTACAGGGCGTATACATGGAAGAGCTTTGACGAGATTGCGGTCTACACCTCCCTTGCCGCTTCCATGGCGGACATCATCATGGGCAGCCGTGAGGAGTTTGACCTCATGGAACGCTTCCTGGGTCTTGACGGCAGCGACGAAAAGAGTGCGGAGCACTGGCTGGGCCAGGGCGCCAAAATCTGCGTCATCAAGCATGGCAAAGAGGGGAGCCGGGCCTATGCGGAAGACGGGGCCTATCTGGTAAAGCCCTTCCCGGTCCATGCCCTGAAGGGATTTGGCGGCGGGGACGGCTATGCAAGCGCCTTCCTGCACTCCCTTATGGAGGGGATGTCCCTGCCTGACGCGCTTGAGCGCGGCAGCGCCTCCGCTGCGATGCTGGTGGCGAGCCACGCCTGCTCAAGGGACATGCCCACACAGGAGGCCCTTGAAGCGTTCATCCGGGAGAAAAAAGCGGAGCACGGCTCCGTTGTCAGCCCCCTGTAAAGGGAATAAAACATAAAAGGAGCATACCTATGGCAGACATCCAGATCCTGAAGCCCTTTATCGGGGGCGAGTTTATCCAGAGCAAGAGCGAAAAGTTCAACACCATCTACGACCCCTCAACAGGTGAGGCCATTGCGAAAGTCCCCTGCTGCACGAAAGAGGAAGTCGAACAGGCCATAGCCGCTGCCAAGGCAGCCTATCCGGCCTGGCGGGACACGCCGGTGAGGAAGCGTGCATCGATCATGATGAAGCTGCGCAACCTCATTGAAGAGCACATGGACGAGCTGACCATGCTGTGCGCCAGGGAAAACGGCAAGTGCTGGAGCGAGGCCGCAGGCGACGTGGGCAAGGCCCTTGAGATGACAGAGCTTGCCTGTTCAGCCCCCTCCCTGCTCATGGGCGAGAGCCTGATGAACACCTCCACGGGCTATGACACGACGCTCTACCGTGAGCCCATCGGCGTGTTCGCCGGCATCGCGCCCTGGAACTTCCCGGCCATGATCCCTGTGGGCTGGATGGCTCCCCTGTGCATTGTCTGCGGCAACGCGTTCGTGCTCAAGCCCGCCTCCACCACGCCCATGACGAGCCTGCGCTTTGCTGAGCTCTACAAGGAAGCCGGCGTACCGGACGGCATTTTCAATATTGTCCCCTGCTCCCGCAATGAGGCCGAGATCTTCCTGACCCATGAGGACGTGCGCGGCATTACCTTCGTGGGCTCAACGTCGGTGGGCAAGCACGTCTATGCCACGGCGGCGGCCAACGGCAAGCGTGTGCAGTGCCTGTGCGAGGCCAAGAACCATGCACTGGTCCTTGACGACGCCCCCATTACCCGCACGGCGGCAGGCATTATGAATTCTTCCTTCGGCTGCGCGGGCGAGCGGTGCATGGCGCTGCCCGTGGTGGTGGCGCAGGAGAACATTGCCGACAAGCTGGTGGCGGAGATCATCCGTCTGTGCCGTCAGCAGAAGGTCGGGCCGGCCTATGACAAGACTTCGAACCTTGGCCCTGTGGGCTCAAAGGGCCACATGCAGTTCATCCTTGACTGGATCCAGAAGGGGATCGACGAGGGTGCAGAGCTGGTGCTGGACGGGCGCAGCGTTTCCGTCCCTGGCTATGAGGGCGGCTATTATGTGGGCCATACCATTTTTGACCATGTGACCCCGGAGATGACCATCGGACAGCGCGAGGTCTTCGGACCGGTGCTGTGCATCAAGCGCGTCAAGGACTTTGAGGAAGGCATCCGGACCATGAACGCGAACCCGTTCGCCAACGGTTCGGTCATCTTCACCCAGAGCGGCTATTATGCCCGCGAATTTGCCCGCCGCACTGACGGCGGCATGGTGGGCGTGAACGTGGGCATCCCTGTGCCCATCGGCGTATTCCCCTTCTCAGGCCACAAGAACTCCTTCTTTGGCGATCTGCATTGCCACGGCAAGGACGCCTTCCGTTTTTACACGGAATCGAAGACGGTGACCATGAGATGGTTCGATGAGGAAGAAATGAAGAAAGAAGCCGTCTCAACCTGGGACGGGTCCCTGTAAGAGCGGGAACAGAAAGGAAGAATACATATGAACAAGCTGAAAATCGGCATTGTCGGCGCCGGCCGCATCGGAAATGTGCACGCTGAGTCCATTACCTACCATATCCCTGAGGCTGAAGTGGTCAGGGTATCTGACGTGGTAGAAGAAAGCGCCAGAAAGCTGGCGGAAAAGTTCGGCATCCCTGCTTACTCTGCAGACTACATGGACATTATCAATGACCCCGGCATTGACGCGGTCCTTGTCTGCTCCCCCACGCCCACCCATGCGGACATCTCCATTGCGGCCATGAAGGCGGGCAAGCATGTGTTCTGTGAAAAGCCTGTGCACACCTCGCTGGAGAAGATTGAAGAGGTTGCCAGGGTGGCCTCCGAGACCGGAAAGAAGCTGCAGATCGGCTTCAACCGCCGTTTTGACCACAATCACCGCGCCGTGCGCAGGATGGTGGAAAACGGGAGCCTGGGCAGGGTGGAGATCATCAAGATCACCAGCCGCGACCCTGAGCCGCCGAGCCCTGAGTATGCTGCGTCCTCGGGCGGGCTCTACATTGACATGATGATCCACGACTTTGACATGGCGATGTTCCTTGCGGACTCGGATGTGGAGGAAGTCTATGCGACCGGCACGAGCCTTGTGGACCCGAGGATCGGGGAAGCAGGGGACGTGGACACGGCGATTGTGACGCTCACCTTCAAAAATGGTGCGCTGGGCGTGATTGACAACAGCCGGCGCGCAGCCTACGGCTATGACCAGCGGGTGGAAGCCTTCGGGAGCCTGGGAATGGCCTGTGACGAGAATGACGGGGACTCGACGGTCAAAGTGTCCACCGCTGCAGGCGTTGTGGGCGAAAAGCCCCAGTTCTTCTTCCTTGAGCGCTACATGGCCAGCTTTACCGAAGAAATGAGGCAGTTCATCGCTGCCATCGTGCAGGATACCGAAGTGCCGGTGGGCATCCATGCAGGGCTCATGAGCGTGGTCCTTGCCAAGGCGGCCAAGAAGTCCCTTGACGAGCATCGCCCGGTAAAAGTATCCGAGATTTACGGAGGATAAAAGCATGAACCCGAATATCACAAGAGCCGGCGGCGAACATCCTTTCGGACTGAAGTGGATCGCCCGCAGGGACGGCGCGCATCCGGAGATGCTCATGGACTTTGGTGTCTACCGGATGAAAAAGGGCGATGTCTATGAGGACAGGGAGCCCCTTGAAAAGGCTGTGCTCCTGGTCTGCGGCCAGGTGCGCCTGGAATGGGCGGGGAAAGCGCACGAGCAGGCGCGTGAGAACTGTTTTGACGTGCCGCCCACGGCGTTGCATACGGATGCCGCCCATGAAATGCGGGTGACCTGTCTGAGCGATGAGGCGGAAATCAACATCCTGCGCACGGATAATGATGTCCTGTTCGGTGAAAAGCTGTATCTGCCCAGCGACACCCCGGACGAGTTCAGGGGTGCGGGGCTGATGCGGGAGACGAGCACCAGGATCGTGCGGACCATCTTTGACTACAGCAATGCGCCCCAGGCCAACTTGGTGCTGGGCGAGGTCATCGGGTTCCCGGGCAAATGGTCAAGCTATCCGCCGCACCACCATCCGCAGCCTGAAATCTATTATTACAAGACGAACCCGGAAAATGGCTTCGGGTACGGCGAGCTGGGGGACGAGGTCGTGAAGGTGCACAACAACGACACCGTCTTTATCCAGCCGGGCCTTACCCATCCGCACTGCACAGCGCCGGGCTATGCGCTCTGGTACCTGTGGGCGATCCGGCACCTGCCGGGTGACCCTTACAAGAACCCGGAATACCCTGTCTTTGTGAAAGAGCACCTTTGGGTGATGGAACCTGACAGCCATTACTTTGGCGACCCGAAGGAGGGCTGAGGGATGGAGACAATTCGGCTGACCATGGCCCAGGCGCTGGTCCGCTTTCTTGACAGCCAGTATGTGGAACTCGACGGACAGGAGCATAAATTCGTCAACCAGATCTTCGGCGTGTTCGGGCACGGATGCGTGGTCGGGGTCGGACAGGCGCTTGAGCAGGGTGGGCACAGCATCCGCTTCCTGCAGGGCAAGAATGAACAGAACATGGCCCTTGCGGCGACGGCATTCGCCAAGCAGAAGAACCGTCTGGAAATCATTCCCTGCGTCTCCTCCATTGGCCCCGGTGCGATGAACATGGTCACGGCGGCGGGCTGCGCGACGGCGAACCGGATCCCGCTGCTTCTGCTCCCGGGCGACACCTTTGCGTGCCGCCAGCCGGACCCGGTGCTCCAGCAGGCGGAGTTCTTCCAGTCCTTCGGACAGACGGTGACGGATGCCTTCCGGGGCGTGTGCCATTATTTTGACCGCATTGAGCGCCCTGAGCAGCTGATGACCGCTGCTGTCCACGCCCTGCGCGTGCTCACGGACCCGGCAGATACCGGGGCGGTGTGCCTGGC
>CAMNGW010000155.1 GCA_946538615.1 uncultured Clostridia bacterium | reverse complement strand
TGTCTGATGCTCGTGTTGTGGTTCATAAACTATGTGCTTATCTTAGTGACATTGACTGTCCATCTGCCTTTTTGATTCTTTTTTTATTTCAGCACCTGTTTTACTGCATTTGCCATGCTCTTTGTATCTTTTTCGCACGCCAGGGTATGCCTTACAGGCAGCTCCTTCAGACGGTTCACCTGTTCAGGAACCGGAATCCCGGAAATGGAGCTCAGAATCTCGCTGCATGAGAACGCATCGAGGTTTCTGACTGCTTTCTCACCCTGAATCGCTCCAGCAACATCGGGAGCAAATTTATATGGGCTCGCTGTAGAAACAATAACAGTTACCTTGTCATCAGCAGTGCGTGCCCTGTAATCTCTTAGCACTTTGCTGGCTACCGCAGTATGGGGATCCATCAGGTACTCGTAACGTGTAAAGACTTCTCTGATTTCCCCTGCCGTTTCTTTATCATCTGCGCACCCTGCAGCAAAAACTGATGCCATCCATTCCCTGCGCTGTTCCCCAACACTGTAGCTCCCGCTGGTCTTAAGCTGATTCATCCACACAGAAACCAGGCTTCCATCTCTGTCTGCAGATTCATAGAGCAGGCGTTCGAGATTGGAAGAAACGAGTATATCCATAGATGGACTCATCGTTTTATAAAACATGCGCCTCAAGTCATAGATACCCGTTTTGAAAAAGTCTGTCAGAACATCATTACGATTGCTTGCACAGATCAGTTTATTGATAGGCAGTCCCATATTGCGGGCATAATAGCCTGCGAGAATGTTACCAAAATTGCCAGTGGGGACCACAAAGTTAATGCTTTCACCTTTTTTGATGGTACCTTTTGCCAGAAGATCAGCATAAGCGCTGAAATAATAAACGATCTGAGGGAGCAGACGGCCAAAATTAATGCTGTTGGCAGATGAGAGGACCCTTCCCCTGTCATGCATATCCTGGTTGAATTCTGCTGATCCAAACAGAGACTTGACACCAGTCTGAGCATCATCAAAATTGCCCCGCACAGCAATCACATGCGTGTTCGATCCATCTGTAGTGGTCATCTGGAGCTGCTGAATTTCACTCACACCATCAAGCGGATAAAACACCGTGCAGCTTGTGCCCGGAACATTTCGGAATCCTTCAAGGGCCGCTTTGCCCGTGTCTCCGCTCGTTGCCACAAGAATCGCAATTTCTCTTTCTTCACCGTTCATACGGGCAGCCCTTGTCAGAAGCTGGGGCAGGAGCTGAAGCGCCATGTCTTTGAAGGCAAGCGTCGGTCCATGGAACAGTTCCAGAACGTGTGTGAACCCGTCCAGTGATTTCAGAGGTGCTATACTGGGATCATTAAAATGATTGTTCCCGTAAGCCGCATGCACACTTTCGGAAATGTCATCAGCAGAATAGTCATCCAGAAAAGCTGACAAAACGCTGATCGCACGTTCTTCATAGCTCATGGTCAGCATGCGCTCGATCTCATCTGCCCCCATGGGCGGAAACAGGGACGGCACATAGAGTCCGCCATCTCCTGCCATGCCGGCAAGAATAGCTTGTGAAGCACTGGCACAAGCGTTGCCCCGCGTTGAAAAAAAAGACATAGTACCCCTCCTGATTACACAAAATGGGACGGCTGCTTATGCTGCCATCCCACGTGATCCGTACTCCGTAATCAGATCAAATATTTAGCCACAAAATCTGGCAGTGTCGCAGGATCTGCGCTCACAGAAAGCACAAAATTGACATTGTGCTTTGCGCTCAGCTCCTCAAGAGACTGGAACAGCCATGCAGCATTGTTCATATCTGTCTTGCAAAGCTTCATGAAAGCATCGATGAAAATGGTGCCGACATCGAAGTTCTGGCTCAGCATGCCAGAGATAAAGCCCACAAACATTTCAGGTGTATGCACATGATAATCGCCTGCATTGATAAAGCGGACCTTATGATCAATATCAAACATATACCGGTTGTCATCATCAAGGAAAATGACATCATTGTTGCCTTCAGTAGCCGTAGCATTGGTCATGTCAATCAAGCGCTTGGTTTTACCAGACCCTTTCAGCCCAGCAATAATCTGAATCATGGGAATGACCTCCTCGCGTAATCTGTGTATCCCATTGCGATTATATCCGATTCTTTATGCATGTGCAATCCCTGTTTTATATCGCGTCAATGTGACATAAACAGGATAATGTATGCCTTACAGTACCGTCTCATTATAATGGCAAAATGTTTTTTCTTTGTGTTTTTCGACAATCTCAAGTTTTCAGTGTTTCAACCGCTTGTCGCATTTTCTTGCGATCCATGAACCGACATTCTGAAAAATCTGTACCAGAATAACAAGTACAATCACCGCAAGATACAAAACGGCGTACTTATATCTGTTGTACCCTGTCATAATAGCTATTTTTCCAATGCCCCCGCCGCCTATAGCGCCGCTCATGGCAGTATAGCCCAAAATTGTTGTGATCGCCAATGTGAAATTATCAACCAGGGAAGGTACCGCCTCAGGCAGCATAACATTCAGTAAGATTTGCATGGGAGTCGCTCCCATAGATTGAGCCGTCTCCACAATATTGGGGCTCACTTCCCTTAAACTCGATTCAACCAGTCTGGCCACAAAGGGGAATGCCGCAATGACAAGGGGAACAATTGATGCGGTGGTGCCAACTGACGTCCCGACAATCAGCCTTGTGAGCGGGATCACCATGACGATCAGTATCAGAAAAGGAACTGACCTGAGGAAATTGATGATCACATTAATGACTTTCATCAGGGTTTTGGGCATGGGCCGTATGCCATGTTCATCACCTGCCACAAGGAGCATTCCCAGCGGCAATCCGATCAGAATCGCAAACAGTGTAGCCAGAAACGTCACATAAACTGTGTCCCATAAACCAGCTGGAAAATCTCTCAAAAAAATCTCCCAGGCTTCTTGCAGACTTTCCCGGGTAAAAGCCCTTTGAAACTGATTCACTGTACATCTCCTCCTTTTGCAGGATATTCCACGTCTACCTGGACCGTCACATTATCCATCCGGCTGAGGTACTTGACTGCTCTGGCCAATTCATCGGGCCCGCCCGGAATCTCCAGGTTCATATAGCCATAGGCTTTGTCCCCAACAGAGCGTGTGCTGGCAGCAAGAATTGATGCCGCAATATGTTCATCCATAGCCATCTGTGCCAGCAGGGGCGTCCTGGCAGCTTCAGCGCCGTTAAAAATGACCCGTACCGTCTGTGTCCCGCGGCCTATGTTCTGATATGCCTGTGCCATTTCCGGATATACAAGATTGCGTGTCGCTTCGGCTTTCGGATTGGAAAAGACGGCGCTGACTTCCCCTTCTTCCACAACAGTACCGTTCTCAAGAATGGCCACCCTGTTGCAGATTTCCTGCACAACACTCATCTGATGCGTGATAACAATCACTGTGATCCCTGTCTTCTGATTAATTTCGCGTATCAGTTCCAGGATCTGGTGGGTTGTTTTGGGATCCAGAGCAGAAGTCGCTTCATCGCAGAGCAGTACTTTGGGATCTGTTGCAAGCGCTCTGGCTATGGCAACTCTCTGCTGCTGGCCCCCGGAAAGCTGTGCGGGATAACTGTTTGCCTTATCAGGAAGCTCCACTGTTTTCAGCAGTTCAATAGCCCGTTCCTCCGCTTCCTTTCTGGGGACTTTTGCCCATTTCAGTGGGAGGCACACATTCTGAAGACAATTTTTCTGCATAAGAAGGTTAAAGCCCTGAAAAATCATCGTCACTTTCTGACGCATGCTCCGCACTTCGTCTTTGCTGAGCGTGCCAAGGTCCCTCCCGTCCATAATGACGCTTCCCTCACTTGGCCGTTCAAGCATATTAATGCACCGGACCAGCGTGCTTTTGCCTGCGCCGGACATTCCAATAATGCCATAGATATCACCATCCTGTACGGTCAGGTTGACGTGCCGAAGGGCATCAACCGGACCGTCGCTGGTCATAAAGCTCTTTGACAAGTTTTTCAGTTCAATCATGCTGTCACTTTTCTCCTTATGATCATATCACGAAAGGGGACACACATTGTGTGTCCCCTCCATCTTACCCTGTTTCTTATTATTTGCCAAGTGCAGAAAGGTCACTCTGACGTCCGCCATACAATCCCATAGGTTCAACATGGATCGGAGCCACGTTGACAAGATGCGTCCCATTTTCTGCATTGTAGTTTTCCTGATAAGGATAATGTGCAAAATAATTTGCAAAGACTTCGCCAGCTTCAACAACTTCATTGGGCTGTACATAGTCGCTGAATTCAATCACATCCAGGGTGATATCTTTCTCTTTAAGAATTTCAGCTGCCACAGCGAGGATCTGGGCATGAGGCGTCGGGGAAGCAGCCACAGAAATCGTTGTTCCGGCCAGGGCAGCATAATCGACATCCTCCGCATAACCATCGCCAGGATTTTCCACTGTCGAAATCACAGCACCATCATACGTTGTTGCGATATAATCGGCTACTTTCTGACTGGAAAGCGCAGCGATCAATGCTTTTGTAGCATCAGAATTCTCATTGCCTTCCTTTACGCTGAGTACATTGGAATAGGGGGAATCTGCTCCTTCTTTGATCAGGGAATCCTTCACAGGGTTCAAACCAGCATCAAGAGCAAAGTTGTTGTTGATAATAGCATAATCCACGTCAGCAAGGACGTTGGGAACCATGGCAGCCTCTACTTCATAGAGCTCAATTTCAACAGCCGACTCCACAATATCAGCGCCGGTAGCTGTAATTCCGGCATCATCCTTGAGCTTGATCAACCCATTTGACTGCAGCAGCAGCAGGGCACGGCCCTCGTTTGTCGGATCATTCGGTACAGCAATGGTCACTTTGTCAGCAAAGGCAAAAGAACAGGTCAGGACACATATGATCGCAAGCAATAAAGCAATAATTTTTTTCATCTCAGTATACCTTTCTTTCTTATAAAATATAATAGAGTCACAGGGCCTGGAGCTATCACATTCGTCTTGACTCCAGATTCGTCGAAGAAGGATACAAACGACTCATTCGGAGCCCTCCTTTCACATAAACAAACAGGGTACCTCAATGGTACCCTCCCTATTTCTTAAAACGCTTTATGGAGTATCCATTGAGTCAGGGGTATGACAAAACACGCACATGTCACACATGCGCACACGTCTGGAACTTTCCATTCTGTTCAGCATGCTCCCCGACTCCTTTCTCTCAAGTTGGTGAAAGTCTAGCACACATCCTGCTTTCCGTCAATTTTAATCCTGTTTTTTCATTGTTCTCAAACCAACGTGTTCCAGAGGTTTTGTAACATTTCCTTTTATAATTGTGTCATCATATTGCGTTTTTATTGCATTCTGTTATAATCGGACATGGTTTCTACTTTTTCTTGAGGTGTAATTATGAAACGTCTTATTTCATTTTTTCTGATTTTGATATGTTTTATTGTTCCTTCATACGCTGAGGAACCAGCAGATTCCTCCGATTCTTCCCTGCTGGAATCTGATGAAGAGGCCCGTATCCTCACCTTCAACGATATGGGGCCAGATGTAAAAGAATTGCAGACACATCTTGCTGAACTCGGGTATTATACCGGGGCTATATCCGGACGCTACGGCGAAAGCACAAGGGAGGCTGTAACAGCTTTCCAGACAGACTTTTCTCTGGAAGCGACAGGAGAAGCAAACCAGGAAACGCAAGCGCTGATCTATGCCACATTATACCGTCCTCTCCGCCTTGGTTCCTCAGGAACAGATGTCACACGGTTACAGACCCGTCTGACCATTCTCGGCTATTTCACAGGTAAAATCTCCGGGACCTATATGGATTCCACCGTCGAAGCCGTCAGTGCTTTCCAGACAAAAATGGGACTTGAGCCCACAGGTTCTGCAGATGCTGACACGCAGACCACCCTGTATTCTTCCTCTGCACGTTCACGCACTGGAGCAGCTGTTGTGACGCCTGAGCCCGAGAAAGACGAAGAAATCGTCAACGGCGACAATCCTGACGCTTTGCCGACCGTCAAGTATACCAGACGCTACGCCTATGGTTCATCCGGGAAAAAAGTTAAGGAAATACAGCAGCGCCTGACCGATCTTGGCTATTATGAAGGACCAATATCAGGCAATTATCAGGGGAATACCCGGAATGCTGTCAAGGCTTTCCAGACACAGAACGGGCTGAAAGTCGATGGCATCATTGGTGAAAAAACATGGAACATGCTGTTCAATTCAGCAGAGGTCGTACTGCCCGGGGACACTCCCATGCCCCAGGCAACTGCAGAGCCTGTTCCTTTCCATGTGGTCGTTGATGTGACAAACCAGGTGGTGACAGTATATTCCCGTGACGCAGAAGGTGAATATACCGTGGTTGTCCGTCAGATGATCTGCTCGACCGGCACAAAAAAGAACCCCTCGGATATCGGTGATTTTGTTCTCAACGGAAAAAAGGCCCGCTGGTGTTTCTTCCCGACGTGGAAAGATTATGCACAGTACTGGACACAGATCACATCCTCCATTGCTTTCCACTCTGTCATTTATGCCAGAGTGGATACCATGTCTCTTTCCCTGAAAAGCTATTACAACCTCGGCTCTCGCGCATCCCATGGATGCATCCGTCTGCTTGTCTCTGATGCAAAGTGGATTTACGATAATGTCGGAAAAGGCACTGTGGTCACCATTACTGACTCACTCCCCGAGGACCCGGAATTAAAAGCATCGGTGGCTAAACCAGCACTTAACAAAAAAAATATGCTGCCCGTTGAGACGCCTCAGCCGACTGCTGAACCCATCTATATATCAGGCGCACAGCCTCCTCTCCCTCTTGAAAAGCTTCAGAAAAACAATTCTTCAGAGGCAGTTTTCTGGCTGCAGAAAAAACTCACAGAGCTTGGCTATTACCATGGAAAATGCTCCGGAACTTATCTTGCCGGGACGATCAATGCTGTAAAAGCTTTCCAAAAAGCAAACGGCTTAAAGGTAACCGGAACCGCTGATGTGAAGACCCTTGAAAAATTATATGAACAGGAGCTGGCGACCCCAGAGCCCACTGTCATTCCAACACCTTCCCCCACATCCTTGCCGCTCCCGGACACTGGTTCACCGCAAGATGCCGAATCCACTGTCCAGCCTGACAGCAATGCCACTTCTGTCACCATATCCGCATCCTGAAAATGACCCGGGCAATGCCCGGGTCTCTCTATATGAGGATGCATACAGCGCCAGCGACTCCTGCTTCATGCGTGAGACTCAGGAATGCCCGGCACCCGTCTGCTCTTTTCTCCGCCTCTCCATGAAGCCTGTAGGAAGGCCTGCCTTCATCATGCACAATTTCAATATCTGTCAGGGGAAAAGCAATTCCGCACCCCAGCGCTTTGCAAAACGCTTCTTTAGCTGCCCACATAGCAGCAAGTGATGATGGAGCCGTAGCCCCCCGGGACAGAGCATACGCCTGCTCCTGCTCAGTAAAAACTCTGTTAAGATAAGTCGGTTTTTCAAGCCAGCTGTTCATGCGGCGGATTTCACAGAGGTCCAGACCTACTCCACGGATATCAGACATAGCCCATCACGCCCCGTACTGAAACATCTCCGGCCAGGACGCATTTTGTTCCCTGGTCGGTCTCCACGATCAAAGCCCCTCTTTCATCCATATCACGCGCTGTACCGGTAAATGATGCGTTCTGAGTGATCACCTGGACCTGGCTACCCAATGTACAGCTGCGTTCTCTGTAAGCCTGTCCCAACACAGCAAAACCTTGCTTCTCATAAAGATCCATATTGTTCTCAAGGCAAGTAAGATAGTTCACGAGAATGTCACGTCTCAGCGGCGGCTCTCCCACTTCTTCAAGGCTCCCTGCACTGTTTTCAAGTCCTTTGGGCACAGCGCCCCTGCGCACATTCAGCCCCACTCCCAAAACAACAAACTCAACCATGTCCATATCACAGCTAGCCTCATTGAGAATGCCTGCTATTTTCTTTTTCCTCAGGACAAGATCATTCGGCCATTTGATACGGACATCATGGACGCCGCAATTCTCCAGCGCCTGGGCAACAGAAAGGGCTGTGATAAACGTAATCAGAGGCACGCCGGAAGGTTCAATAGCAGGTCTGAGCAGAACAGATTGCCATAACCCTGATTTTTCTTCAGAGACCCAGGTCCTGCCCAGTCTTCCTCTTCCCGCGCTCTGTTTTTCAGCGATGCAAAGACTTCCACGGGGCGCTCCTTCTACAGCCATTCCCTTGAGAACCTGATTGGTTGAGGTCATTTCCTGCTCAAAAAGCACCGTTCCCTTTCCGCACCAGGCGGTCTCCAGACGGCTCTGCCACAGTTCAGGCTCCAGTCTGTCCCCTGTCACCAGATGATAGCCCCGTTTACCTGCGCCCTGAATCTCCCATCCGTCTTCCCGGAGACTTTCTATTTTTTTCCATATTGCCGCTCGGCTGATACCCAATTCCTTACACAT
>CAMNGW010000154.1 GCA_946538615.1 uncultured Clostridia bacterium | reverse complement strand
GGTGAGGAGGGGTGCCTGACTGGGTGTGAGGCGACAGATAATATCTGCGCAGGCCACGCATGCAGCCGGTGACGCGGATACCTCAACGGGGATGCCGTACAAGGCCTCGGTTTCTTTTTTGAAGCGTTCAGATGCCTCCGGGAAAACGTCATAGACAAAGATTTTTTCCACAGGGCGGACGGAGAGAATGGCGGCGGTATGGGACCTGGCCTGGGCGCCGGCACCAATGAGGGCAAGGGTCTTTGCGTCTTTCCTGGACAGCGCGTCAGTTGCCACGGCGCTGACCGCGCCTGTGCGGATCTCCGTGACCGCGGTAGCGTCCACAAGGCCGGCTACAGTGGAGTGCTCGCTTTCAAAAAGCATGACGTAGCCGATGTGGCTGGGGTACTGTGTGCCCGCATTGGGCGCGTAGGCTGTGATGACCTTGGCACCGTAATAGGACCCGTACCAGGCGGGCATAAAGCCGAAAGCAGCGGTGTTGGGCATGCGGGTGATGAGACGGGGCGGCATGACGTACCGGCCCTCCTCAAGGCCGATGAGCGCTTCGCGCATAAGAGATGTGCAGGCCTTTGCAGGGAGCAGTCTGCGGACATCACGTTCTTCAAGGATACGCATAGTGATCTTCCTTTCTTGGCATATAAGCAGCATTATAGGGAAAAACGGGACACGCAAGTGCACAGTACAGGAAAAAAACACGCAGTTCTACTTTCTGTCCCAGTTCTGACGGATCAGGGAAAAACTGTCACACAGGCACTGAGGGGGGACGGCAAGGTTATAGCGGTAAAACTGCCGGGAAACACCATAGTCTCCGCCGTCGTCCCCGTAGAAAAGGCACCTGTCCTGAAGCTTTTCAGCGAGCACGTCGTCCTCCAGACCCAGGGGGGAATAATCCACAAATATCACAAAGGTGCCTTCCGGATGGATGACGCGGGCGCCGGGGATGGATTCGGGCAGCTGTTTTTCAAAGTATGCTGTATTCTGGTCGATCACCCTGTTGAGCGCACGGACAAAGTCAGCGCCCTCCTCACTGTAGGCTTCAAGCAGCCCGGCATACAGCATGGGGTCTATGGAACCGTAATGGTCCGCATATTTCTGACGGATGTAGGTATCGCGCAGGGAGGGAGAGGGGATGAGGAGATTGGCATGGTTGACCCCTGTCAGGCTCATGCACTTCCCAAGCGAGGTGGCCGTGATGGCGTATGCCTGCCCTTCCGGGATGGTGGCGTAGGAGGTGACGGTCTCCCCTCTTGTGACCTCAGCGAAGATCTCATCGCAGAATACTGGCACATGGTACGTATTCGAGAGCAGAGCGATTTTTTCCAGTTCGTCGCGCCGCAGGATGCGGCCTGTCGGATTGTTGGGGTTGGAAAAAACCAGCAGCCCGTTGCGGGGGTCCGCCATCTTGCGCTCAAGATCCTGCCAGTCTATGCTGTAGGTGCCATCCCGGAAGACCATACAGGAGGCCACCGATTCCAGGCCCATGCGCGCAGCTGCCTGTGCGTAGCGGTTATAGCCCGGGTGGATGACAAGCAGGCGCTTTTTTTCCGGGAGCAGGAAGATGCGGATGGCTGAGGCCAGGCCGAAGATTGTGCCATGCACAGGGACGATCCATTCATTTTCCACTGACATGTTCCGCATGTTTTTCATCCACCATGCGACGTGCCGGTTATAGTCCTCTGTCTGAAGCGTGAAAGCGTACAGGCCGCGTTCAGCACATTTTCTGACCCCGCGGGAAAAGGCGGGGCAGGTGGGAAATTCGAATTCCGCGCCCCAGAAGGTGACAAGCCCGGCGTCACGCACGGCGTCCGGTGTAAAAGCCCCTTTCAGCGTCCCCGCACCTTCACGGGAAACGCGCACTGTAAAATCAAAAGGCAAGGTGCCGCCTCCTCTCTTGTTGTCTGCATGATAGCACATCTCATGTTTTTTTGGCCACAGGATATTCTCAAGCCACGCACGGACAGGTATAATGGACCAAATCACTCGGGAGGCAGGACTATGCTGATTTTCAAAGGGAACTATCTGGATGTGGAGAAGGGCGAAGTCAAAAAAGACAGCCTTGTGGCTGTGGAAGGGAACAGAATTGTCTATGCGGGGGCACCGGAGGGCTTTGCGTGTCCTGAAGGCGCCAGGGTGATCTGCCTTGGCAGGGGGACGCTGCTGCCTGGGTTCATTGACTGCCACGCCCACCTCACAGGCGAGGAAGACGCGGGGGATTTTGCTGGGGGAAAGCTTTTCGGGGACCAGCTCTTAGGTGCGGCCTATCAGCTGGGACTGCTCCTGGAAAGCGGGTTCACCGGGATCCGGGACATGAGCGAGGCCGGACTGTACCTCTCCCGTGCCACACAGCGGAAGATCCTAGACGGGCCGAGAATTGTGCCGGGCGGGAAAGTCATGGGCATCACCAGCGGGCATGTGGACCTGGCCCTTGAACAGGACAAAGCCTACTATAACGCCCATGACCATATGAGCTATCTTGTTGACGGTCCGGATGACTGTGTGCGCGGCGTGAGGGAACAGTTCCGCATGGGCGCAAAGTTCATCAAGATCTGTGCCACAGGCGGGGTATCCTCTCCCACGGACCGGGTCGATGATGTCCAGTTCTCCCCTGAGGAACTGCGCGCCATTGTGGGTGAAGCCAAGCGCCACCACAGCTATGTGACGGCACACTGCACCGGGTATGAAGGCGCCTACCAGGCGCTGCTGGCAGGCGTGGAATGCATCGAGCACGGGGTCATGCTGACCCAGCGGGAGATTGACCTGATGGCCGAGAAAAAAGTACCTCTGGTTTCCACGCTGGATATCAGTCTGCATGTGGCCAACATCCCGGGGTTCCCGGACTGGATGCACCAGAAAGCGCTCAGGTGCCGTGAGAACAATCTCAGGAGCATTGAGATGGCACGCAGGGCGGGCATTGAGATTGCCTTCGGCTCGGACTACTCTAATTCCGGAAACACGCCTTACAGGGCCCTGGGCAAAGAATTCCTTGCCATGCAGGAGGCCGGCATGACCAATCTGGAGGCGGTGCGCGCCGGCACGGTGCATGCGGCGCACGTGATGCGCATAGATGACCTTGGGGTGATCCGTGAGGGGTACCTTGCTGATCTGGTGGTCTGCGACGGCGACCCGCTTGAGGACCTGGCGTGCATCAGCGGAGCCGACCATATCCTGCTCACCTGTGCGGACGGTAAGATTGTCAAAAACTGTATCTCATAAGCCGGGGCACAAAAAAAGCGGCAGCTGCCGCTTTTTTTGTGCTGGAAATCAGATATTCAGAAGGTCACTGTAGGCGCGCAGGGCACCGTCCGTATCATGGGCGAGAACCCGGGTGGCCAGGACTTTTCCGAGCTGGACGCCTTCCTGGTCAAAGCTGTTGAGGTTCCACAGGAAACCCTGGAACATGACTTTGTTTTCAAAATGGGCCAGCAGGGCACCGAGCGCTTCGGGCGTAAGGGTATCGCCGACGATGATGCTTGAGGGCCTGCCGCCGGCAAAGGCTTTGTTGGGGTTTTCATCAGCTTTGCCGCAGGCGAAAGCCATGATCTGGGCAGCCACGTTGGCACAGAGTTTCTGCTGGCTGGTGGTGCCCTTGATCACCACGTCCGTGTTGGCCTGGTTGTTGCGGAATCCGACAAACTGCAGGGGGACGATATCAGTTCCCTGGTGCAGGAGCTGATAGAAGGAGTGCTGTCCGTTTGTTCCGGGCTCGCCGAAGATCACGGGACCAGTCACATAGTCGACTTTCTCGCCAAAACGGTTCACGCTTTTGCCGTTGGACTCCATGTCGAGCTGCTGGAGATGGGCGGGAAAGCGGCTGAGCGCCTGGGAGTAGGGGAGCACGGCAGTGGCCGGATAGCCCTGTACGTTGCGCTCATACACGCCAATGAGGGCGTCGAGCATGTCCGGGTTCCTGAGGGGATCAGACTCGAGGGCAAGCTTGTCTTCCTCTGCCGCCCCATTGAGGAAGCGGGCAAAAACATCGGGGCCAAAAGCCAGGGACAGCACAGCGCCGCCCACGCATGAGGTGGAGGAATAGCGTCCGCCGATGTAGTCGTCCATGAAGAAGGCGGCAAGATAATCCTTGCTGGAAGCAAGCGGTGAGGTTTCGCTGGTCACGGCCACCATATGCTTTGCGGGGTCCAGACCGGCCTGTGTCAGGGCGTTCTTGACAAAGGCCTCATTGGTCAGGGTCTCAAGGGTCGTACCGGACTTTGAAACCAGAACGAACAGGGAACGGGAGACATCGATGGATTTCAGTACGCTGGCGGCATCGTCCGGGTCAACATTGCTGATGAAACGGGCATCCATGAAGAAGGTCTTGTTGGTCTTGGCCCAGTTCTCCAGAGCGAGGTACATGGCGCGGGGCCCCAGATCGCTGCCGCCGATGCCGATCTGCACGACGGTGGTGAAGGTTTCTCCGGCCGCATTGGTGATTTCACCGCTGTGGACCTTGTTGGCGAAAGCGGCCACTTTTTTCTGCTGGGCAACATAGAACTCGCGCTTGTCTACGCCGTCCGCGACCACGGGACCGGCCAGCTGGCCGCGGGTGAGCTGGTGCAGGACAAGGCGCTTTTCACCTGTGTTGATGACGCTGCCGGAGAGGAGCGCCTGGTACTTGAGGGCGAGCTGGGCCTCTTCAGCGAGGTTTTTGAGGGCTGCAAGAATGTCGTCATTGACCTGCTTGGCAGCATAATTGTATGCAAGTCCTGCAGCCATGGGGACACTGTAGGCTTTGACCCGTTCGACGGCTCCCTCGCCTGACATGGTTTCGGGAAGACAGACTTTTCCCTTCAGGGCAGTGAGTGCGGCAAAACTCGGGAGAGTATCCAGATTTTTCCAGGAGATCTGTTCAGGGTTCATAGACGGCATCCTTCCTTTTTGACGTTGGCCCGGTTGTGGACCGGGTGGTTTCGGCCACCATTATAAACGAAAGGCAAAAGGCTGACAACCTGTATTGGCGTCAGGGGAGCTGCTTTTTACGGTAGAGATAATACGTGAAGGGCCGGGGGGATTCCGCATTGGACTGGTACACATAGCTGCTCTGGTCAATGAGTTCGTAAACCGGACTGTCGAGCGGTTTGCCCCGGGTAACGACATAGTCGGTTGCCCCTTCTGAGATGTACCGCTTCATTTCACTGCGCATTTCAGGCAGGGAGATGTTCAGCTGACAGAAAAAGCGGGTGGACGGCGTGATGGAAGCCGCTGTATAAAAACCGCCGTCGAGGAAGCCGTAATTGAGGAGCGTGGCGTTTTCTGTTCCGGCCATCTGAGAGGCGAAGCGGAACTGGGGCATATCCTCTTTGGGTGCGAGGAACAGATAGGTGTTCAGGGAAGTGCTGAAGCCTAAACAGCCCATGGCCAGGGAGAAGGCGAGGGCGGAGGGCACGGCCCATCTCAGGCTGAGACGGCTGAGGAGCTGTGAAACGGGACGGTAGGCGGGCAGGGTAAAAACAGCCAGAATAAAGGCATAGTAGGGATAGGGACGGGTGCCGAGGGAGATAAAGATGAGCGATATGCAAAACGTCACCAGCAGAAAGAAACCTTTGCGCAGGTCCTCGATGAAGCATGAGATGAGACCAAGCAGGACCATGACCGTAAAATAGGGGTTCTGTGCAGCAAAATTGCCGACGGTCACCCAGAAGCCGGTGGGCTCGCTGCGTCCTTTGCCGCCGGCGGATGGGGAGTAAGCCGTGATGTTGTTGACAAAATAGCTTTCAAAAAGATCCGGCAGGGCGTTCTGGACAGCAAAGCAGAGGATAACAGGCAGGGAAACGGCAAGTACGCCGGCGAGGAAGGCAAGGGCCGCCTGAAAGGTGTCGCGGAAACGTTTCTGCACAGTGCCGCGGACCAGGATGTACAGGGCGTAGGCCAGATAGAAACCGCACAGGGTATATTTGATCCACAGAAGCACGCCGGCGGTGAGTCCGACGAAAAATGCCTGCTTCCGGCTGGGCATAGCTGTGCTCAGCCCCGTGTACAGGGCAAAGGCAAGAAAGGGAAGGGCCAATTCTTCGGCGCTGTCCCCGGAGGAAAAAGAAACGGTGGAGCAGGTCAGCATGAGCAGGCCGGGGATCACAAAGAGCATAGCCGGGCGCTTCCCGGAGAGGATGTAGCCTGTGCAGGCCAGACCGGTGAGGGAGAGGACCTCAAGAAAAAAGACGCCCAGGAAGCTTCCGTCTGAAATCAGGGCAGCCACGGCGTGAAGAAAATACAGCAGGGGCCCTTTCTGCTCGTAGATGTCGCGGTAGAGGACCTGACCGGAGAGAACCGCTTTGCCTGTGGACAGGAAGCAGTTGGCGTCCACCCAATCGTTGAGGGGATAGAAGGGGGAGGACTTTGAAAGCAGGGCAAGGGTCGTTAGGGAAGCGAGGAAGAGCCAGAGATAAGGAAGGGACTTCCTGAATTTTTCCATACAAGACCTTCTTTCTTCTGATATGGGGAAAGAATGCCATACCAATGTGACGGGAAGATGAAATCATGAATAATTACCCGCAAAAAAACGGGAGCATGTACATGCTCCCGCTTTGTGTTTTACAGCTGAGGACCGGCAGCCACGAGGGCTTTGCCAGCTTCATTGGATTCATATTTGACGAAGTTCTTGATGAAGCGGCCGGCAAGGTCTATGGCCTTGGCATCCCATTCGCCGGCATCCTTGTAGGTGTCGCGGGGATCAAGAATAGCCGGATCAACGCCCGGGAGAGAAGTGGGCACTTCAAAATTGAAGTACGGGATCTTCTTGGTCTGGGCCTTTTCAATGTCACCGTTGAGGATGGCATCGATGATACCGCGGGTATCTTTGATGGAGATGCGCTTCCCGGTTCCGTTCCAGCCGGTGTTGACCAGATAGGCTTTTGCACCGCTCTTTTCCATCTTCTTGACGAGCTCTTCAGCGTACTTGGTGGGATGGAGCTCAAGGAAGGCCTGACCAAAGCAGGCGGAGAAGGTCGGGGTGGGCTCGGTGATGCCGCGCTCTGTGCCGGCGAGCTTGGCGGTGAAGCCGGAGAGGAAGTAGTACTTGGTCTGCTCAGGCGTGAGAACAGACACAGGCGGCAGGACACCGAAAGCGTCAGCGGACAGGAAGATCACATTTTTGGCATCGGGGCCGGCAGAAATGGTGTTGACCTTCTGCACGATCTTTTCAATATGATCGATCGGATAGGAGACACGGGTATTTTCCGTGACAGACTTGTCGGCGAAATCAATCTTGCCTTCGCTGTCAACCGTTACGTTCTCCAGAAGGGCGTCACGGCGGATGGCGTTGTAGATATCAGGCTCGGACTCTTTGTCAAGGTTGATGACCTTGGCATAGCAGCCGCCTTCAAAGTTGAACACGCCATTGTCGTCCCAGCCGTGCTCGTCGTCGCCGATCAGAAGTCTCTTGGGATCGGTGGACAGTGTGGTCTTGCCTGTGCCGGAAAGGCCGAAGAAAATGGCAGTATTCTTGCCTTCCATATCGGTGTTGGCAGAGCAGTGCATGGAGGCGATGCCCTTGAGCGGGAGATAGTAGTTCATCATGGAGAACATGCCCTTTTTCATCTCGCCGCCGTACCAGGTGTTGAGAATGACCTGTTCACGGCTGGTGATGTTGAAGGCCACCACGGTCTCAGAGTTGAGGCCGAGCTCCTTGTAATTTTCACACTTGGCTTTGGAAGCATTGTAAACCACAAAGTCAGGAACGAAGCTGGCAAGTTCTTCAGCGGTGGGCTTGATGAACATGTTGCGGATGAAATGGGCCTGCCATGCGACTTCCATGACGAAACGGACGGCCATGCGGGTATCCTTGTTGGCTCCGCAGAAGGCGTCGACCACATAGAGCTTTTTGCCTGAGAGCTGCTTCTTGGCGCATTCGAGTACAGAAGTCCAGGCTTCCTGGGTCATCGGATGGTTGTCGTTCTTATAGCCATCGGTTGTCCACCATACGGTGTCCTTGGAGTTCTCATCCATGACAATGTACTTGTCCTTGGGGGAGCGGCCGGTGTAGATACCTGTCATGACGTTGACAGCGTTCAGCTCGGTCAGCTGGCCCTTGTCATAACCAGTGAGAGCGGGATTCATCTCTTCCTCATACAGGAATTCGTAAGAGGGATTGTAGACGATCTCAGTGGTTCCGGTAATGCCATACTTTGTTAAATCAATCTTTGCCATTCTGGATAACCTCTTTCTTTAGATAAAGTAGAAAATGATTGTTAACGAATAAACACAACTTATTTTTTTACCATACAACAGTGTAAAAAGCAATAAAAACAGCATAAAATTACTGCGCATTATCAGGCCTTCGTCAGGCCCCGGCGACCTCATTTACGAAGGCGTCCAGCCTATCGCTGTCCGCGTCGTTCAGTGCGCTCTTGATCGTAAAGGTGCTCTCGCTGATCCTGCAGTTCTTGAAGCCCTCCAGCTTTGCGCGGACGATTTTTCCGGACGCGGGAGCCCAGGTTCCGTTCTCGG
>CAMNGW010000153.1 GCA_946538615.1 uncultured Clostridia bacterium | reverse complement strand
TGATGTGCTTTTTGACATGTTGTCTCATTTCCGTAATTTCCTATAAAGTGAAAAAAGAGGCCCATCACCCGGCGCGGTATCCGTTCCGGATGATGGACCCCTGTCTGTCCGGTTTTCAGTCTGCTGATGCCACATACTCCCCGTTCCCCGGGCCGCTGCGTCCATTTACCAGATCAGAGGGAACAGCCTGTACTTCACTTTTTCCATATATGCCTCATACCCCGGGAGCCCTTCTTTGAGGACCTTCTCCTCATTGCGGATCCGCTTGATGATAATCGGGATATAGAAAAGCATAATGATAAACGCGATCAGGGACCCCAGCACCAGGGGCATGGCCAAAAACAGCAGGACCGTTGCCATATACATCGGGTGCCGCACGATCCCGTAGAGTCCTGTGTCAATCACTTTCTGGTCCTTCTGGACCTCCACCGTCCTGGAGAGGTAGGTATTCTCTCTGAGGACCTCTGCGTACAGAGCATATGCCAGAAGGAAAACAGCGCCAGAGAGGACGCTCACCGGGAAGGGAAGCAAAAGCCAGCCGTAGCGGAAGCTCAGGCCAGATGCTATGAATGCGGCAAGGAACATGATCCCGCTCAGAAGGATCACCCACCGCTGCTCCGTCTCCTTTTCTCTGACGTTCAGGCGTTTCCTGAGAAGCTCCGGGTTCTTACCCATCATGATGAGCCCGGCAATGAACATGGGAACGAACAGGATCCCCATCAGGAGCCAGCCCTGAGGGTAGCGGAGAGTCCCCGCAGGCAGGAAGAGCGCTGCAGCAAACAGGAGTAAGCCTGCACAGAAGCGGGACAGGGCCAGGGTAAAAAGTGTCTTGTCCATGACTGCACCTCCAAAAAAATCAGTTTTTTCCACATAAGAGACGTCGGCTGTCAGTCGCCCTTCCCGGACAGATTCCGTTTGTCCGGGAAGGGACCATGCCGGACGCGGTTTCATATGTTCTCTCTGGCATCCGCCGTTTCCTTCCTCCCTTTCCGGAGATAGACGGACTTCCAGAACGCAAGCAGATTCCCGAAATCCTTCTCCATGGCGCTGACATCCATGCAGCCCCGCTGGATGTACTCCCACAGGCACCCTTCGGATGCCCAGTACATTTCTTTGTACATCATCTGCAGATCGATGCCCGGGATGAAATCCTCTGGGTCCAGTTTCTGCAGTTTCCTGGCAGCATGGGCACTCAGGTACTGTCCCATGCTCTTCCTGATATCCGCGCTGACTTCCGGGTCCTCTTCATAAAAGGCCCTGATGGCAAACGCACCGATATCAGGGTGTTTTCTCATCAGGCGGAGCTTTGCCTGCATGCCGCAGTCCATGCTGCCGAACAGGTCCGTCTGTTCATACGCCCCGCTCCGTGTCATCTCCTCGACCATGAGGCGGCAGCAGGTGTCCCACAGGAAAAGATAGAGTTCTTTCTTGTTATGGAAATAATGGAACAGCAGGGATTTGCTGATGCCTGCCGCATCCGCGATCCCGCTCATGGGACTTTTTTTGTACGTGTTCCGGGAAAACACATGGAAGCCTGCGTTCAGGATTGCTTCCTGCTTTTCCTTTGGCAGGGAATAATACTTCGGGTTCATTTTCTCCTCCGTTAACCAGACCGGTCAACACCATCATATAGCCGTTGACCGATTTAGGGAAGACCCCCCGGGACACATCAGGCCCCTGAACCGCCGTCGGTCCAGGGGCCTGATACGTACTGTTTCATGGGAAGAGCCATCTGAGGTAGGCATCCGCTTCTTCCCTGGCATGGAAAACCGTAATGGTCCTTGTGTCCTGATACTGCTGTGTCAGTTTTCTGATCTTTGGCAGCTGATTTTCCGGAAAATCCAGGATAAACTGTCTGAAGTCAGGATCAAATTCTTTTTCTATCCAGGGCATGTCCTCCCGGGCTTTCCCGATTCTTGAGGCCGCGCCTTCCAGGCACTGCTGCACAGGAAGGTCAAACAGGAAGACCTCTGTGCATGTTTCGAACCGCCGCCCGAGCGTCCTCTGGTAATTGCCATCTATGATCCATTCCCTGCCTTCAAGGACCCGGGCAAGCTTTCCGTCGAATTCTTCCCCGCTGACACTAGTCCCATCCGGCCGATGGAACATCATGTCCAGATAATAGAGGGGGAGCCCCGTTCTGTCCCTTAATCTCCGGGCAAAGGTGCTTTTGCCGGACCCCGGGCTTCCAATCACAATGATTCTTCGCGGAGCCGTCCTCAGGTCCTTTCTGAGCGTGATGATCCCGTCTTTGCAGTGTACCTGCCTGAAGCCTGCTTTCAGGAAAATGCCAACTGCCGGATTGTCTTCCGCCACCTCGTCCCAGAGCTCGTCAATGCCGTGCGCATACGCAGCCGCGCACAGAAGCTTCAGTCCTTCCGTCCCGTACCCGTGCCCCCTGCGCCCGGCTTCTACGATCACGTCCGCCAGAAAGATCCCCCGCCCATCCTCATGGTAGGCCACCTCACCGACAAATTCTCCCGTCGCATCCTCCCGGAGATAGCGGTAAAAGCGCCTGTTCCCATGATGGACAAGCCATCGGTCATACCAGGCTTTCCATGCGCTTTCAGGAAAAGGGATCGTCCCGCCCCAGGCGCGGTTATACGACATGGTCTCTTCATCTGCCATGAATCTCTGACGGAACCACAGGTCCTTCAGTTCCGGTTCATACAGTTCAGTCATACCGTCCGTTCCACCCTTTTATACAGCCTGGCGCTCCAGAACTCCATGCCCAGCTCTTCAAGATAAAAATGGAGAATGGCCTTCCAGTTTTTTGTCGCCGTGCTGAGCATGATAAAGTCAGCTTCGTGCCCGACGGCCCTTTCCGCATGGGAAAACAGCATTTTCCCTATACCCCTGCTGCGGAAACCGGGGCTCACGTACACCTCTTCCACCTCAAATACCTTTGCGCCTGCCGGCACCACGGAGGTGGCTTTTTCATGCGTCTCCATATGGCCGAAAAGATATCCTTTCACTTCATGGCCCTCTCTGGCTATGAAGATCCGGTTGCCTTCAATATCTTCCCTCCCGTTTTTCCTGTAGCCATGGCAGCTCTCTTCTGCCTCCCAGTCACCTGACATCTTTACAAGGATGCTCAGCCATTCCTCTGTAAGTCCGATTTCTTCAATCACAGTATGATCCATGGTTTCCCACCTGCCTTTTTCCGGTACTCTGCCCGCCGCTCCCTGCGGTGCAGGGAACATGCCGGCAGGAAAACAGCAGGGGAAAGAAGCCGGTGCTTCTTTCCCCTGCATGTCAGTCTTTCACTTCGACCGTAATGCCGTCCTCTCCGTCCTTCTGTCCCCCGTCTGTGTCCGGTATGGCAGAAGGTACAAGGGTCACTTCCACTTTGTCATCCTCTCCCATATGGAGGCGGAGCGTTTCACCGAGTCTGACGTGGCCCAGGAGCATCTCCTCGGATATGGTGTCCTCTACCGTTCTCTGGATCAGGCGGCGCAGGGGACGCGCACCAAACTTCGGATCGTAGCCCGTCTTTGCCAGATAGGATACCACTTCCTCATCCCAGGTAAGCGCTACGTTCCTTTCTTTCAGCAGCTCCGCCACCTGTCCGAGCATGAGGCGGGTAATATCATGGATGTTCTCCTCGGAAAGGGAATGGAAAACGATCAGCTCATCCAGACGGTTGACAAATTCGGGCCGGAACACTTCCTTGACTTCCTTCATCACCGCGTCCTTCATCATTTCATAGTTCCTCAGGTCCGCCGTTGTACGGGCCCCGAAGCCCAGGGACCTTGTCTCCATGATCTGATGGGCACCTGCATTGCTGGTCATGACAATGATGGTGTTCTTAAAGGAGATCGTCCGGCCGGTGTTGTCCGTGAGCCGTCCATCCTCGAGGATCTGCAGAAGAATATTGAACACGTCCGGATGGGCTTTTTCAATCTCGTCAAGGAGGACCACACTGTATGGCCTGCGCCGGACAGCTTCTGTGAGCTGCCCGCCTTCCTCGTAGCCCACATAGCCGGGGGCCGCGCCAATCAGGCGGGACACGGTGAACTTCTCCATGAACTCGCTCATGTCAATGCGGATCACTGCGTTCTCATCGCCGAACATGGCCTCGCCCAGCGCCCGGCACAGTTCGGTCTTGCCCACGCCTGTCGGTCCCAGGAACAGGAAGGAGCCGATGGGACGCCTGGGGTCCTTCAGTCCCGCGCGCGCCCTCCGGATGGCCCGGGCCACGGCGCTGACCGCTTCCTCCTGTCCGATCAGGCGCTTGTGCAGGCTTTCCTCAAGGTGCATGAGCTTGTCCGCTTCCGTCTGCGTCATACGCTGGGCAGGGATGCCCGTCCAGCTGGAGACAATCTGTGCAATGTCCTCTTCGGTCACCACGTCCCGGGCCTTGGCCTGCTTTTGCGTCCAGGCTTCCCGCTTGTGCTCAATGTCTGAGCGGAGGATGCGCTCCTGGTCGCGGAGGTTGGCCGCTTTTTCAAAATCCTGGTGGGCAATGGCATCTTTCTTTTCAATCACCAGGCTGGCAAGCTGCTGTTCCTGCGCCTTCACATCCGGCGGTGCTGTGTAGGACTGGATGCGCACCCGGCTCGCCGCTTCGTCCATCAGGTCAATGGCCTTGTCGGGCAGGAAGCGGTCCGTGATATAGCGGTCCGCCAGATGCACCGCGGCCTCAAGGGCAGCATCCGTGATGTGCAGCTTATGGTGGGCCTCGTAGCGGTCCCTGAGCCCCTTGAGAATGGCGAGGGCCTCCTCGGTGCCGGGCTCGCCCACCTGCACCGGCTGGAACCTGCGTTCAAGGGCGGCATCTTTCTCAATATGCTTCCGGTACTCGTCAAGGGTCGTCGCCCCGATGCACTGGATCTCCCCACGCGCAAGGGCCGGCTTGAGGATGTTCGCAGCGTCCAGACTGCCTTCCGCAGCGCCCGCGCCGACAATGGTGTGGATCTCGTCGATAAAGAGGATGATGTCCTTCGCTTTGCGGATCTCATCCAGACATTTTTTGATGCGCTCCTCAAATTCCCCGCGGTACTTGCTTCCGGCAACCATGCTGGAAAGGTCCAGGGACAGGACTTTCTTCCCGATGAGCATTTCCGGGACATTGCCCTGCTCAATGCGCTGTGCCAGACCCTCCACAACGGCGCTCTTGCCCACGCCCGGCTCACCGATGAGCACAGGGTTGTTCTTTGTGCGCCGTATCAGGATCTGCATGATGCGCTGGATCTCAGTGTCCCGGCCGATGACCGGGTCAAGCTCGCCGCGGGCAGCCAGTTCCGTGAGGTCCCTGCTGAAACGCTTAAGTGAAGGGGTGGACGTTTTCTGCTGGGTCTCCTGCGGCGCGTCCTGCACGCTCCCGGCTGTCGGGGCACTGCCGGCGCCCTCCATGGAGGACTGGAGCATCTCCGTCAGCTGACGGGTCGCGGTATCAAAATCCACATTGTGGCGGTGCAGCACGTTGGAGGCCAGTCCGTCGTCAACGCGGAAAAGGCTCAGCCACAGGTGCTCCGGCGTGACATAGCCCTGTCCGTTGCGGTTGGACTCAATCACCGCGTTCTCCACCACTTTTTTGGTGCGGGGCGCCAGCTCCATGCGCAGCGGTCTCTCCGTGATGGCCTTGGGGTCCACGCGCATCTCCGAAAGCATCTCTTTGGCCTGCTCGTAGGTCACATGGCTCTCCACTTCCTCCGGGAGCTGGTCGTCCTCGCTGAGCAGTCCGAGCAGCAGATGCTCAGGTCCGATATATTTCGTGCCCACCTCGGCCGCCTCCCGGCCGGCCGCGTTGAGCACCCGCTGCGTTCTTTCTGTGAATCTTCCAAAAATTGGCATACTGTCTCCTTTATTTACAGAGCTGTGGTACCTGCCTCCCTGAGGGCTTCCCGGATCCGGGTGGCACGCATCGTATTGATGGCATCCTTTTCTGCCTTGTGTTCCATATAGGCAGCCACGTGCTCATCCTGTACTTCCTCGAGCAGGTGGTTGATCATCCCAAGGTCCGGCCGGATCATGCCAAGCAGCATGCCCGTGCGCAGCGTCGACCAGAGCGGATAGAACTCCTTGAGCGTCATGATCCGCGCGCCGCTGAGAATGCCCCATGCCCTGTACACCTTATCTTCGGCATAGTCCTTCTGTTCGTCCATGATCCGGGCGCGCAGCGCCTCCTCCATCTCGGCGATCTGGCCGCAGACGCTGAGGATGATGCGGATCGTCTCCTGCTCGCTCCTGCCCAACGTCGCCTGGTTGCCCACCTGGTAGAGGCTTCCGAGGGCTTCCTGACCTTCACCGTAGACACCGCGGATATTCAGGCCCACTCTGGCCAGAATCTGTCCCACTGAACCCATCTGCTTGAAATAGGTCAGAAGCGGCAGATGCAGCTGCATCGTGGCGCGCATGCCCGTCCCGGTGTCCGTCGGCCATGCTGTGAGGTACCCGAAGGCGTTGTCAAAGGCGAAATTCACCTGGCGGGAGAGCGCGTCATCTACGGAGAACACACAGTCTGCCGCCGCCTGCAGCTGGTCACCCTCCCGGATCGCCTGGATCCGGAGATGGTCATCTTCCTGCATCATAATGGAAAGCTGCTGCCCCTCATCCAGGAGCAGGGCCGATGTCTCCTGATTTTTCAGCAGGTCCTTGCTGATCAGGTGCGATTCCTCAAGGAACTTGCGCTGCGCTTCGCTCATCTCGCACAGGGCGTGAAAAACAAATCTGTCATGCATCTCACTGGCGGAGATGGCATTGACGGTGCGGGAGATGAGCATCTCTGCCATCTCCGGCTGCGCGGACACATCAAAGGGGAGGTCCGGATAGTTCCGTGCGAGCCTCACGCGGCTTGAAACAGCACTCAGATTCTGCATGTTCTGTCCTCCCCGGCAAGTGCGCGCAGCTGGTCGCGGATCTCCGCTGCCCTTTCAAAGTTCTCCGTGCGCACAGCTTCCTCCATCTCACGGGTGAGCTCTTCCTGCAGCGAGCGCGTTTTGCGCTCTTCCTCGCCTTCAAGGGGCCTTCTGCCGATATGGTTCACCTGGCCATGAATCTGCTTGAGCATGGGGTTGAGCTCTTCGCGGAACACCTCATAGCATTCCGGGCAGCCAAGCCTCCCGCTTTTTCTGAAATACTTCAGGCTTGTCCTGCACCGCGGGCACACTTTTCCGCTGTCCCCGCTTTCCTTCTCCGTATCATCCTCATGGGTAATGGCTGAAAGAATGGAGGAGAGCATATTGGTGACCTTGCTGGCCACAATGCCCATTGTCAAGGCGCCCTGCATCTTGCTCAGGCAGTCCTGGCACAGGTACCTGGTGACCCGGTCGCTGCCGACGATCACGTTGAGCTGACAGGTGGCTTCATTGGTCTGGCATTCCTCACAAATCATAGGCTTCCCTTTCTGTATACGGATTCGGCTTGGGTTTGGCTTCGGTCTTGGCGCTCTGGCACTCCCGGTTCTTCCGCGCCATGCTGGTGAGCATGGCCTTCATGATTTTTGCGCGCAGTGCGTCCTTCATGGCATCCGGAAGGGGGACGGACAGGGCCTGGGAAGATACCGCGGAGCGCATAATGTCCCCTTCGCAGGCAGTAATCAGCTTTTCTGCCTGCAGCTGCCCTATGATCTTCACGGCCTCAACCTCGCCGATGGCGTCCCCGATCCGCTCACTGATGAGATAGCGGAACTTTGAGCCGGACTGGATCACGCGCACGATCCGGATATACCCTCCGCCGCCGCGCCTTGACTCGATGACGTACCCGTCATCGATGGTAAAGCGCGTGGCCAGCACATAATTGATCTGACTCGGTGCACACCCGAAGTATTCCGCAAGCTCGTTGCGTTTCAGCTCAACCTCAGGCTCTTCCTGCGTCAGCATTGTTTTGATAAAGCTCTCAATGGTATCACTGAGTCGCATAACCATGCCTCGATTTCTTGGTCTGACTATCTTTGACCAACTGTATTATAGCATGAATCGTCCTGCTGTCAAGATGGCGCCAGGCTTGCCATGGAGGCGCTGGCGTTGTACACTAGAGACAGTTGATTCCGGAAGGGAGTTGGGGCATTATGCCAGTTGCTTTGAGTATGGAAGGCGGCGCTATGCGGGGCATGTTCACATGCGGGGTCTTCGATGTCTTCCTGGAAAACGGCATCCGCTTCCAGGCTGCCGCCGGCATTTCCGCGGGCGCCTGCTTTGGCTGCAATTTCAAATCCGGGCAGATTGGCCGTCCCATACGATACAACAAGACGTACTGCCACGACCGGCGCTATGGCACGCTCTGGAGCGTTCTTCACAGCGGCGATCTTTACGATGCCGACTTCTGCTACCGCGAGCTCCCGGATGTGCTCGATCCCTTTGACCGCAGGGCCTACAGGGATAATCCCATGCCTTTCTATATCGGGGCGACCGATGTAAGGACTGGGAAAGCCGTCTACCGTGCCTGCAATACCGGGGACGACCTGGACCTTCTGTGGATGGATGGCGAGATCCACGGCGGCAAGAA
>CAMNGW010000152.1 GCA_946538615.1 uncultured Clostridia bacterium | reverse complement strand
CGATATTATCAAAACAACTGTATTCTTATCAAATATTGAAGATTTTGGAAAAGTCAAACTGCAGGTGGCACGGGTTATCAGCTGTGAAAAGGTTGAAAAGTCGAAAAAGCTGCTGAAGCTGCGTCTTTCCCTGGGAAAAGACGGTGAGCGTCAGGTGGTGAGCGGTATTGCCGCATGGTACTCTCCGGAAGAAATGATCGGCAAACAGGTGGTCCTGGTGGCGAATCTGAAGCCTGCCAAGCTTGCGGGTATTGAAAGTCAGGGTATGATCCTGTGTGCTGCATCGGATGATGACAGCAGCCTGAAGCTTCTGAGCGTTGAGCCGGGCATGGAAGATGGAGCAGTCATCGGATGATTCGACTGTTCGATACGCATTGTCACCTGGACGAAGCATGCTTTGAAAATGATTTGCCAGCTGTTTTTGCGGACATGGAGGCAAACGGGATTGCTGCATATGCCGTAATGGGTACCAATCTTGAAAGCAGCCGCAGGGGACTGGCGTTTGCTGACACACATGAAGGCGCATACGCCGCTGTGGGTTTTCATCCGGAAGAGGCGGATACATTTCAGGACAGGGACATATCCAGTCTCGCTGAGCTGCTTGAGCATCCCAGGGTGGTTGCAGTCGGAGAAATCGGCTTGGATTACCATTGGCCGGACGGCTGTGATCGGGAACAGCAGAAGCGCGTTCTTGATGCGCAGCTCGATCTGGCCTGGGAGCACAGCAAGCCGGCATGCTTTCATGTGCGTGATGCGCATGGCGATATGCTTGAGCTTCTCCGCAACCGGAATAAGCGGCTGCCCCGAGGTGTAATGCACTGCTACAGCGGAAGCTGGGAGAGTGCCAGAAGCTATCTTGACCTCGGGATGTATCTGGCTTTTGGAGGAACGGTGACATTCCGCAATGCGAGAAAAGCACAGGAAGTGGCGATGAAGGTACCGCTGGATCGGCTGCTTCTCGAAACAGACAGCCCCTATCTTTCGCCGGAGCCCTTCAGAGGAAGCAGAAACGATCCGTCACGTGTGCGCCTCGTGGCTGAAAAAGTGGCAGAGCTTCGCGGCATGCCCGTGGAAGAACTGGCTGAAATCACCTACCGGAATGCCAGAGTGTTTTTTGGGATCTCATGAGAACTGGGCGTCAGTCTATTGCTGACGCCCGTTTTGTGTAATGTGCAGACAAGGAATGGCGGCATTGGATGAATCTTGAAGTTCATATATTGAAATGATATAATTTGACAGTATCTTTGGGGGTGGCTGGCTTGATTACAGTGCTTTGCCTGAATCCTTCTTTTGACAGAACCGTTGAAGTAAGTGAGCTGGAACCGGGACGGACAAACCGTATTCTCAGTTCCATGACACAGGTGGGCGGCAAAGGTCTCAATGTCGCAACATGCCTGAGAAATCTGGGACTGGAAAGCGTATGCCTCGGATGTGCAGGCACGGATAATTATGAACAGTTCAGCAAGCTGCTTGGTACAAGGAATGCGTGGGTTGACTTTGAAAGGATTCCAGGTTCCATAAGACTGAACACAAAAGTGGTAAGTCTTAAGGGAAATCATCATGTTACAGAGCTGAATGAGCCCGGACCTTCCATATCCAAAGATGACCTGCGTTTTTTGCAGGAACGATTTCGCGAGTCCTGCAAGAAATCCCGCATGGCTGTTATTACCGGCTCACTTCCCCCGCAATGTCCTGAGGGCACGTATGCTGCATTCATGAAGGATGTTTCCGTTCCCTGGGTTCTGGATGTCGGCGGCCGGGAACTTATGCTGGGCCTTTCTGCTCATCCGTTTCTTGTAAAGCCCAATCTGGATGAGCTGGAGAAGGCTGTGGGCAGGAGGCTGTCAGGAAGCAGGGATATTGTCGATGCCGCCAAGTATTTATGTGAGCGCGGGGCTTCATGTGCCGTTGTGTCGATGGGTGGCGATGGCGCCGTTATTACCAATGGAAAGGATGCCCTGTTCTCTCCGGCCCTGCAGGTGAAAGTTGAATCTACGGTCGGAGCAGGGGATGCCATGGTGTCCGGCCTGATCGCCGGTTATCTGAAGGATCAGGCACTGGATACCATGCTGCGCTACGGAACAGCTGCAGCCGCTGCCAGCGTGATGAGCCGGGGTACCGGACTGTTTGATAACGAGTCATTTGCCATTCTTCTGGAAAGGGCGGAAACCCGTAGGATATAGCCATGTTGTTTCGTAGAAGAATTCAAGGACTGCTGACAGACAGCATAATTGATTTAGTGCCTGTCTATCTGGGTGAAGTAGATAAGGAATACGGCTTTGGAGAAGTGAAGGAATGGAAGATCACTCTTCATGGCAGACTTCGGGAAATAGGACGCATTTCACTGCGTATGGGCGAAGGACCTGGAATCTATTATTTTGGACATATAGGATATCATATTGATCCGCCATGGCGTGGCCACAGATATGCACGGCGGGCATGCGAACTGCTGCGGACGGAACTGAACCGGTCCGGGAAGAGCAGCGTTGTCATTACAACGGATGTAGACAATATCGCAAGCCAGAAAACCTGTCTTGGAATTGGGGCCGTATTGGAGAGGATTGTGGATGTTCCTGTGGTTTACCAGAAGCGATGGTCGCTGAGCGCCCGGAAATGCAGATATGTCTGGAAACTGGGGAAGGAGTACGGTCAGATATGATGACTCAGGCAAAAGGATGCAATGTGCATGCTGAGCTTGAAGGGGAAGGAAATCAGAAAGTCGTTCTCCTGCATGGATGGGGATGTTCTGCGGACCTTATGAAACCAATCGCAGATGGGCTTTCAGATTCCATGAAAACCCTGACGATTGATTTTCCGGGATTTGGGGCTTCAGATCGGCCGCCTGAGCCATGGGGCGTCCCTGAGTATGCAGAGATGCTTCGGGATCTGCTGACTCAGCTGGATTTTTCTCCATGTGATGTGATAGCGCATTCCTTTGGTGCGAGAGTGGCTATTTTTCTTGCATCCAGTGATCACAGCATGATCAGGCGGCAGGTTCTGACAGGCGCTGCCGGAATACGTCCTGTACAATCTGAGGAGTCCCGGAAACGGACACAGAATTACAAAAAAATGAAATCCGGGATTGCACTCCTGAAAAAAACACATTTGCTGGGCAGCCTTCCCGAGCGTATGGAAGATGCACTGAGAAAGAAGTACGGTTCCAGGGATTACAATGCGCTTGATGAGGAAATGCGGAAAACATTTGTGAAGGTTATCTCCCTGGACCTGTCTGACCGGCTTTCGGCAGTGGAAGCACCCACTCTGCTGATCTGGGGAGATCAGGATACGGAAACACCGCTTTGGATGGGGCAGAAGATGGAACAGGAAATTCCGGATGCCGGACTTGTGGTATTTGAGGGCGGTTCGCATTTTGTTTATCTGGAACAGCAAAAACGTTTCCTGACCGTGGTCCGACATTTTCTTTTGGAGGAATGAGCTTGAATCTGACCATGATTGTGGCACTGCTGGCTTCTTCCTGTGCGGCGTTAATGGGAAGCCGGGCACTGATACATTTTTTTCAGTTGGAAAGCTATCAGTTTCCGGGATATCTCCGTTCCATTCGAAGAAACGGCGTACAGGTGTGGGTCCCCGGGTTTTATCTGTTTCTGGCCCACGCTGCCGCTTGGATGCTGTACATTCTGCTGGGGAATGGTGTATGGCAGGCATTTCTTTGGGCAGCTCTGATTCTGGGGAGCGGCGCGCTGATCAGCCGCGATCTGAAAACAATCAAAGCGAAGAAACCACTGGTTTTTACTGCACGCGTAAAGCGCTTGTGTGCAGTGGTTTTTCTTGTGTCATTGGGAATCAGGATTTGCTGCGTCTGTTTGATGACCGGAGTGCGCGGAGTTCCTGCCCGTGTTTTTCTGAGCTGCGTGTGGATGGCTTTCCCGCTGATGCTGCCGGTACTTGTACTTCTGGCCGGCATGCTGGCCGCACCTATGGAAAAATTCATTCAAAACCTCTATTTCCGGGATGCACAGCGAATTCTGCGCAGTCGACCGGACCTGATCAAAATCGGAATAACGGGCAGTTATGGAAAGACCAGTGTCAAGTTTATTCTTGGCACGCTGCTCTCTGAGAAATATCAGACCCTGGTGTCTCCGGCCAGTTTCAATACACCGATGGGTCTGACAAAGGTTATTCGCAACAGTCTCACACCGTCTCACCAGGTGTTTGTTGCCGAAATGGGAGCAAGACATGTGGGAGATATACGGGAACTGTGCCGGCTGGTGCATCCGGAAATCGGACTGCTGGTCAGCATCGGACCGCAGCATCTAGAAACATTTGGCAGCATGGAGCGTATTGCCGGTACGAAGTATGAACTGATGGACGCCATACCCGGTTCAGGATGCTGCTTTTTCCTTGATGACGGCGGCACGGTAACCGATCTTTATGAGAAGACGGAAAAGCCGAAAATGCTGGCATCAGTGAAACCGGGAACAGGGGACGTCTGGGCGGAGAATATGGAAGTATCCCAAAACGGTTCTACGTTCCTGCTCTGTACCCGTACTCAGCGGATTCCGTGTACAACGAGGCTGCTGGGCGAACACAATATAGGCAATATACTGCTTGCCGCTTCCGTATGTTTTCATCTGGGCATGACGGGAACACAGATAAGCAGGGGGATAAGCCAGCTTGAGCCTGTTGAGCATCGGCTGCAGCTGCTTCCGACAGCAGGCGGCATCACCATGATTGATGATGCTTTCAATTCAAATCCCAGAGGAGCACACGCTGCCCTGCAGGTATTGAAACGTTTTCCGGAACGCCGGATCATTGTGACCCCGGGCATGGTGGAGCTGGGGGCCGACGAGGAAAAATATAATTATGATTTCGGCGTTGAGATGGCTGCCTGTGTGGACCTGGCAATTCTTGTCGGCCCAAAGAGAACGAAAGCCATTCAGCAGGGACTGATGGACGGCGGCTTTGAGAAGGAAAAAATGTTTGTAGTCAAATCCCTGGATGAGGCCACAGGTGTGATGCGCAGTCTGGCCAGACGCGGCGATACCGTGCTGTTTGAAAATGATCTGCCGGATAACTATTCGGAATAATCGGAGGGACACATAGAGTGAACAAGATTCAGCTTGGTGTTATTTTTGGCAGCCGCAGCTGTGAGCGGGAAGTGTCGATTATCAGCGCGGTCCAGCTGATGGGACATGTGAATCAGGAACTGTATAATGTCATACCGGTCTATATATCCCAGCAGGGTGTCTGGTATACGGGAGAAAAGCTCAAGGATATAAAGACCTTCCAGCGTTTCCAGCCGGATCAGCCGGGAATTGAGCGCGTCATGCTGGATGTGACAAGTGCTTCCGGTGCACTGCTTGCCATGCGGCCGGGCAAGGGACTGCTGCACCATCCTGAACAGGTGGTTGTGGCAAGAATGGAAGTGTGTCTTATTGTCATGCATGGTCTGAATGGCGAGGACGGCACGCTTCAGGGGCTGCTGGAGATGGCAAATCTGCCCTATACTTCGACCGGTGTGGCGGGCTCTGCCATCGGCATGGACAAGATTATGATGAAGCAGTTCTTCCGTGGTGCGGATCTTCCTGTACTCCCGGGCGAATACTTCACCCGGACCAGATGGCGCTCGGAACGCAAAGAAGTGCTCGATGCGGTGGAAGCCGGTCTGGAATATCCGGTATTTGTAAAGCCGGCGAATCTCGGCTCATCCATCGGGGTGAGCAGGGCTGATAATCGAAGCGAGCTCCAGGAAGCCCTGGATCTGGCATTCGAATATGATCGGAGAGTACTTGTCGAAAAGGGACTTGATCATCCTGTTGAATTGAACTGTTCTGTTCTTGGCTATGATGAGGATGTGCAGGCCAGTGCGATTGAGATGCCTCTGATCGGCAAAGGAGATGACATGCTTGATTTCTTCGGCAAGTATCTGTCATCCGGGTCGAGTAAAGGCATGGCGGGACTTTCCCGCGTGCTTCCGGCTCCGATTGGAGAAGCGCTGACTGCGGAAATCCAGGAGCTTTCAAAGAAGATTTTCAGACTGATGGACTGCAAGGGTGTTGTCCGTATTGACTACATGTTTGACAGGGCAACAGAAAAGCTCTATATCACGGAGATCAATACCATTCCCGGCTCACTGGCGTTTTATCTGTGGGAGCAGTCCGGAATCAGGTATAGTGAGCTTATTGACAAGATGGTACAGTATGCGCGCCAGGCGTGGGAGGATCGGAATGAACGGAATTACGCTTATCATTCTGACATTCTCTCTTCTGTGTCCCTGGGGAGCAAGGGCAGCAAAGGTGCCAAGGGAAGCAAATGGTAAGGATGAGGTTGCATGGAACCGCGTCACAGAAGAAAAGACAGAAGCCCGTACGCGCCGCCGCCCGGCAGAACCCGGCCGGCATGGGTCGAGACGGCTGAACATGCGGGACTGGCCGAAGAAACCGTATCCGTCGGAGCAGGACTTGATCCTGAGCTGACGGGCAGACACATCACAGAAGCGGAAGACACCGGCTTATCAGACACGCGCCCGGTGAGCGGGGAAACAGCTGCAGAACCGAAGAAGCGTGAAATGGCAGAGGATGTGCTGCGGCTGGTCTGCACTCTGGCTGGTATGATGAGTGTCTTTGCTGCGTTCCTGCTCTGGGCTGAAAAGGATCATGTCAGAATCCGCCATTTCTGCATACGGTCTGTATTCCTCACTGTGATGAATCTTTTCTCGGGCGGTATTCTGTATGCAGTTGGCAGACTGATGGGGCCAATCCCTTTTCTTGGAATGGTCGTGGATGTATTCTGCCTGACTGCATACCTTGTTCTGGCTATTGTATTGTTGATTATTCGTCTGAAAATGATGCACTGTGCGTGGAAGGGCGAATTCGTGCATCTGCCTTTGGCAGAGGCCTGGATCGAAAAGATTTGGCACGTGTGAGGTAAAATATGCACCTGGAACAGCTTCAATCACCCCGTGATCTAAAGGAATTATCCTATGAGGAACTGAATCAGCTGGCCGGAGAAATCCGGCAGGTCCTGATACAGACCGTTTCCCAGAAGGGCGGTCATCTGGCTTCGAATCTAGGGGTCGTTGAATTGACACTCGCGCTGCACAGAGTGTTTGACCTTCCTGAGGACAAGATTGTCTTTGATGTGGGGCATCAAAGCTATGTTCATAAGCTGCTGACGGGGCGAAACCGTGTTTTTCATACACTGAGATCGTTCGGGGGAATCTCCGGTTTTCCAAAGCGCAGCGAAAGCGATTACGATGTGTTTGAAACCGGTCATGCATCCACGGCAATCAGCGCGGCACTCGGTCTGGCAAGGGCGCGGGACTTCCGCAATGAAGATCATCAGGTAATTGCCCTGGTCGGGGATGGTGCTCTTACAGGCGGTCTGTGCTATGAAGCGCTGAATGATGCCGGGAATACCAAAACACGCATGATTGTCATTCTCAATGACAATGAAATGTCCATAGCCAGAAATGTGGGAGCCCTGTCAAGACATCTGACGGATCTGCGTATCAGCAAGGGATGGTCATCCACCAAAAAGAAGGTAAAGACAAAGCTGGAAAAGGTACCTGGAGTGGGTCTCGGGCTGTACCACATGATTCACAGGACAAAGAACATGGTAAAAAATCTGTTTGTGGATGAAGGGTTTTTTACTTCACTCGGATTTCAGTATTTTGGCCCGATCAACGGGCATGACATCAGGAGTCTGGAGCATATTCTTTCAAAAGCCAAGGAATATGATGGCCCGGCTGTTATTCATGTGCTTACCAAAAAAGGGTATGGATATGAAAAGGCTGAGGAACAGCCGGAGAAGTTTCATGGTATTCCGCCTTTCTATGTCGAGACAGGTGATCCAAGGTCGAGGTCAGACCTGCCGAGCTTTGGGGCAGTTATGGCAGAAGAGCTGACGGATCTGGCAGAAAGAGACAAAAGCGTTGTTGCCATTTCTGCTGCCATGACTATGGGAACGGGACTTGATCATATGGCTGAAGTCATGCCGGAAAGGGTGCTGGATGTAGGCATAGCCGAAGAACATGCCGCGACAATGGCAGCCGGACTGGCGGCCGGTGGAATGCATCCGTATTTCGCGGTGTATGCCACATTTTTTCAGCGTTGCTATGATCAGATGATTCACGATGTGGCCATGCAGCACCTGTCTGTGGTTTTTCTGCTTGACCGTGCGGGACTGTCAGGACACGATGGGGCTACGCATCATGGAATCTATGACTTTTCACAGACGCTTCCGATTCCAGGTGTAACCATTCTGGCGCCAAGGGATCTTGATGAACTGCGCCTGATGATCAGATGGACACAGCAGGCAAGCGGTCCTGTCACAATCCGATATGGACGGGATGGCATTTCACTGCGCGACCGGTTTCCGTGTGAGGATTTTCATCCGGGAAAATGGGAAATGCTTATGCAGGGGAAAGACTGCCTGATATTTGCAGTCGGTTCCATGGTGATCGAGGCAGTCCGGACCGCGGACATTCTGCGCGAAAAGATCCTGCAGCGCGCCTCCGACCTCACGCG
>CAMNGW010000151.1 GCA_946538615.1 uncultured Clostridia bacterium | reverse complement strand
AATAAGATGATGAACGAAGAACAGACCAGGATAAATGAAGAAATCCCCTCCGAACTTCTCGATATGATCACCGGCGGTGAAGATAAAAAGGCCGGATACACCTGCAAGTTCTGCGGCCGTACCTTTATGACAATCACCTCGATCGCTGCCCATGTTTCCTCTACGCACAGGAACTGATTATCCCAAACCTCCGGCGTTGCGCCGGAGGTTTTTCATTGGGCTTCTGAACGTTCTGCATGAAGCTGCCATCTGAAAAAGATGCGCAGATCATGTCCGGCAGCTGAAAAATCTGAAAAAGCACAGGGGATGCGTCAGAAGCCTCATCCCCTGTGCCGCCATGCCAGCTTCACAAATCCATTTGTGGGCCGCGGTTCAGCGGCGTTTTCCGCACGGGTGCTGCCGGATCTGCTGAACCGGAACGGGGAAGCACGCTGCGGAACACGCAGTGTGCACTTGCCATTGTGAGCCTGTGCCGGAAAGAAATAATGCCCTCTGTCTTCTGAGCACACGTGATTTTTGCTATAATCTTTCTAAGCAAGCAGCCCGGGAAGCCGGGATTTGGAGGGAAATGCATATGCTGCTGTTCATTGAATGCATGTTGGGAATTGCCCTGTTTACGTTTATCGTCGTGCCGATGGACCTGAAAAATCCTCTTGCTGTCATAGGCGATTATCCGCCCGCCATAAGAAAACGCTGTGAGCAGCTTGGACTGATTGAAAAACGGGAAAAGCAGCTTTCCGGAAAGGAACTGATGAAAAAGAGCATTGCCGTAATCATACTCGTGGTTCTGGCATCCTTTGTCATGATAAAGGTAAACCACGCGGGTACATTTCTGCAGGGCTTTGGCTGGACGTATGTCATCTGGCTTGCCATCACCTGGTATGACGCTCTGGTTCTGGACTGCGGCTGGTTCTGTCATTCCAAAAGGATGCGCATTCCCGGAACAGAAGATATGAAGGAATATCACGACTACCTCTTTCATATCAAAGCAAGCTGCACCGGCACACTCATCGGCCTCCCGGCATGCGCCGCGGTGGGGCTGATCGTGAAGCTGTTTGCATAACATACCGCGATTCATGGAAATCCATCCATGGAGGGAATCTGATGCGCATGGAAAATGACAGGCTGGTCATCCGCAGCCTGGAAAAAAGTGACCTGAAAGGGCTGGAAACCCTCAGAGGCGATATGCGGGTATACCGTTATGAACCGACGTTTCTTACGGAACTTCAGGGAACGCCCAAAGAAGCACTGGAAATGCTTCAGCATATGGACCTCTATGAGAACAGACAGTGTATCCTGGGCGTATATGAAAAAACGGCTCTTTCCGTTCTGGTTGGTCTGGCAGAATTGTACGATTTCAAACCATCCGGAAAAGTCATCTCGCTGGGCTACAGATTTTTGTCAGGGTACTGGGGGCAGGGCATCGCGTCGAGCTGTATCCGCGCCTTATTGCATTTTATTCAGAGCCATACGGATGTTGAGCTGGTTACTGCCCATGTGCTTCCTGAAAATAAAGCGTCTGCACGATGCTTATTGAAAAACGGATTTGAATATCTGCTTACAAAACCGGAGAATTGGGGATACAGCCAATCGCTTGTCACAGATGTGTATACTTTTGACTGTCAGATTCCGGTTTGACGGGATATGCAGCGCAGGCGGCGCTTTTCTTATACCCGTAAGGAAGTGCATCCCCATTTCGTCCGGCACATCCGGTCTGATCGTCCATCTGTCCCCTGACACAGCCAGTTCAGAAGGGACCTTGTCCGGATTCGGAGGGCAGATGACGAAGCTGCAGACTTCCGCTCAGACCCTGACAGACATGCTGGCCGCGCACAAGCAGAAGGCAGCTGGTCCCGGAGCCGCCTGTGAAAAGAGCAGGCATTGAAACAGAAACAGCCAATCATCGCCAGACAGATCATACGGACATTGAAGGCAAAATGGAAGCGTCGTCTTCAATGGATTCAATCATTTCACTGACGTATTTCAGATCTGAATCCTTCATGTCAGAGTTCATTGCGCGCATCATCTGCTCAGCGATTTGCACTCTTGTCTGCCCATTTTCCGGAGTGCCCGATACAATTTTCTCTGCAAACACCCGCTTGAAAGTGTTGCAGTACTCATCTCTCCGGTCCATCGCTTCACTGCGTGCTTGATCTTCCTTTTTCCTGTTTATATACCGTGTCCTCCTTCATTTGATAGACATACCATACAATCCTCAGTTGCTCTGTATCTGACTTTCGGCAGTTCATCCGGTAAAATGGTGATTACGGAAGATGCAAGGGGAATCTGTTGACTATGACGGCCCGGAATGCCTGTTTTGCGTCAGCGAGTGATAAAGATCAGGTTCCAGCTCTGATTGTTTCAGGAGTGGCACAGAAAAAGCCCGGCGAAGCGTTAACTCCGTCGAGCTTGAGCAGGTGCATGGCATATCACAGCTTTTTGATCATTGCGGATTTCTGGAAGAAAGCGATGCCATACTTGATGAATTTCTCATATCCCGGCTCCAGGCTTCTGGCGTACCCTTTTTCCCCGATCTGCTTCAGTGCCTCATCGCAATCTGCGCTCATGCTTTCCTTTGAATCTGACTTCTTCGCCTCGATCAGCATGGCCCTGCGGTTTCTGCGGTCCTTGACGAACACATCAAATCGCCCAAGGCCGCTCTCCTTGTTGGAATCCACCACATAGCCCAAGCCGACAAACAGCCCTGCGAGGAACGCGTGGTAGTAATCCTCGTGATAATCCATGTAGCTGATCGTATCCCACAGAAAATCACTGAGCTGTTTCGTTGCGAGCTCAATATCCTCATTCCAGAAAGAGGTCATCAGCTCTCTCTGCTTGCTGTTATCAATGGTTTCAGTAAACAGCTTAACAACCGTGTCCGCAAAGATTCCCTCGATTTCTGTGTTGGGAATTTTGAGGGCAACGGTATTGCCTCTTGCCTTTGGATCAGCTTTGGTCAGATATCCTGTCATCAGCAGGATACTCCAGACGTTCTGCTCCGAATCGTATAGAACGTCATAGGTCAGTTCATCGGATACCGCTACCGTAACGGTGCCTCCGTTCATCAAAGTCTCGAATTTATCCGGGATAGCCCAGTCATCATTATGTTCCACAAAGTCCCGGAGAATACCGTTTCCGCTGGTATTTCGCCAGTAGTTTTTGGGTGCCGTGTTCTGATCATAAAGCAGTGCGGAGACATAGCTGACCACATCCCACGGGCAATACACCGGGGTATTTCCGAACACATAGCCGTCATACCAGGATCTGAACACATCCGCTTTATCCGGGAGACCTGCCGCTGTCAGCATTTCGTCAACTTCCGGCTGTGTAAATCCAAAGTAGCTGCTGAACCGGTCATCCAAAACAGAATAGGATGCAAAGTTATTTGTGCCCGTAAAGATACTCTCCTTGGCTATACGGAGGCAGCCTGTGACTACAGCAAACTTCAGATACTCGTTTGTTTTCAGTGCGATACTCAGCATACCCCGGATCACATCGAGCATCTGCTCATAATAGCGGTTTTGCGCTGTATTCTTCTCGCTGGCCTTGGCAAGCGGCACATCATACTCATCGATCAGCAGGATCACAGTTTTACCATACACCGCGTTCATCATACGCATGATGGTTTGCAGAGAATTTTTTATTTCTTCTTTATCTGCTTCCTTGTACATCAGCCTGTGAAACACAGCTGCATCTGCCGGGGATACAAAAGCATCTTTTTCCAGAAAAGAGTATTTGATACACAGCTTTGCTATAGTCCCTGCAAGCATAGGATAAGCTTCCTGAAAATCCAGTCCGTCCACATCCTTCAGTGACAGGAACAACACCGGATACTGATTCATCCATTCAGAACAAAATTCCTGATGCCGGGTTATATCCAGTCCCTCGAACACAGCTCTGCTGTCACGGTTCACATCGAAGAAGCTCTCCATCATGCTCACGTTCAGCGTCTTGCCGAAACGCCGCGGGCGGGTAAACAGTGTTACCTTGTTGTTCGTCCTGCCCACCAGATCATACAGCAGTTCCGTCTTATCTACATAGTAGAGGCCGGCTTTTCGTATCTCATCGAAGCTTTCATCTCCAACAGCGATTCTGATTGCCATTGTCCAAGCCTCCTTCCGCACAAAAAATTCCAAAATAAACCGGTTGTATGCTCACGGATATAAGCAACCCACCATAAGAATTGTACCACTTCTACCGCATTTATTCGAGGAGTCATTCTTGCCAAACCTTGTATAAATTGTACTGTTCACGGGTTTTTTATAGATCTAAAGAAAGTGAGGATTATCCTCACTTTTTTCATTGTCTTTTTTCTGAAAAAAAGCATGATTTTTCATATTTGTGCCTGATTGCAGGGATAAATGGCACAGAAAAAGCCCGGCGAAGCGTTAACTCCGTCGAGCTTGAGCAGGTGCATGGCATATCACAGCTTTTTGATCATTGCGGATTTCTGGAAGAAAGCGATGCCATACTTGATGAATTTCTCATATCCCGGCTCCAGGCTTCTGGCGTACCCTTTTTCCCCGATCTGCTTCAGTGCCTCATCGCAATCTGCGCTCATGCTTTCCTTTGAATCTGACTTCTTCGCCTCGATCAGCATGGCCCTGCGGTTTCTGCGGTCCTTGACGAACACATCAAATCGCCCAAGGCCGCTCTCCTTGTTGGAATCCACCACATAGCCCAAGCCGACAAACAGCCCTGCGAGGAACGCGTGGTAGTAATCCTCGTGATAATCCATGTAGCTGATCGTATCCCACAGAAAATCACTGAGCTGTTTCGTTGCGAGCTCAATATCCTCATTCCAGAAAGAGGTCATCAGCTCTCTCTGCTTGCTGTTATCAATGGTTTCAGTAAACAGCTTAACAACCGTGTCCGCAAAGATTCCCTCGATTTCTGTGTTGGGAATTTTGAGGGCAACGGTATTGCCTCTTGCCTTTGGATCAGCTTTGGTCAGATATCCTGTCATCAGCAGGATACTCCAGACGTTCTGCTCCGAATCGTATAGAACGTCATAGGTCAGTTCATCGGATACCGCTACCGTAACGGTGCCTCCGTTCATCAAAGTCTCGAATTTATCCGGGATAGCCCAGTCGGAGTCTGATTGAATAAGATCTGTTTCTGCATATAACAGAGATCCTCTTTATGCAGAAATAAAATCTTATCTGCATAAAAAGTCCAAAAATAATATGCAGAAACAGGTTGACTTTCTGCATAAAAAAGTTAAGATTTTCTGCAGAAAGGAGCTGAGGTCATGCACAGATTTGATTATTCGTTTCTGGACAACGGGATGCTTCCCGCCCGACTGTTCAATATCACATCCGACATCTATTCCCTCCGCGCCTTGTTCTGGAACAGGAAAGATCAGTTTGCGGATGTATTTACCAAACTGGCTGCCATCGCGAAAGTTCAGTCTGTTAAGAGCTCCAATGCCATCGAGGGCATAGTGACTACAGACGAACGCATTAACGAGATCGTTAACGGCAGCAGCGCTCCTCTGAATCACAGTGAACAGGAAATTGCCGGATACAGAGATGCCCTTGCACATGTCCATACCGAGTATAGGAACATGGACTTCAGACAAGCGGATATTTTACGCCTTCATGCGATCATGATGAACATTGCTGGTTACACCTTTGCTGGAAAGTACAAAGATAATGACAATGACATCATCGAAGAAGACAGAAACGGGCGCAGAAGAGTACGGTTTCATCCAACGTCCGCTGCTGATACGCCAGATGAGATGGAGCAGCTTGTACTGGCGTATCAGGAGGCGAGGGATAACCCCAATATTAACCAGTTGCTGCTGATTCCCTGCGTTATCCTTGACTTCCTCTGTATTCATCCGTTCCGCGATGGTAATGGCAGGATATCGAGGCTGCTGTCGCTGCTCCTGCTGTATAAGAGCGGTTTTGACGCAGGCAAGTACATTTCTTTCGAGGAACAGATCAACAACCGAAAGGCAAATTACTATGAGGCGCTGAAACAGTCTTCAGCCGGATGGCATGAAAGTCAGAACGATTACTCGACATTTATTCTGGAGTTTCTGACCACACTTTATGCGTGTTACAAGGAACTGGATAAACGCTTCGCTGTGGTGGGAAGCCGAAAAGTCACGAAACAGGCAAGGGTTGAAGCGACGGTTTTGAATTCACTTACGCCCATTTCTAAAGCAGACATTTGCAAAATCCTGCCGGATGTGAGCGCAACCACTGTCGAAGCCGTTCTTGGGCAGATGGTCCGGGATGGACAGATCCGAAAGGTCGGAACAGGCCGGGGAACCCGTTACGTCAGAACCGGAATCTGAGAGAACCTGTTTGGTGGCCGAACAACCCGGATATCACATGACAGACATTTTACCCTGTTGGTGATGAACTGGCAGGGTATTTTCATGCCAGAAATCGGAGGAAATCATACAGATCAAATGTGATACATGCTCCGCTGTGTCGGAGTCCATTATGCCGGAAACCTATCTGAAAGGGGGATATCGGGTTCACCTTCTTCCGCTGTCCGGAATGCGGCGAGGTTTACCCGGTATGCGCGACGGACTCCGCCCTGCGTGCGGACACTGCAGAATACACCAGGATGCTGAATCTGATCCGGGTAAAATCGGTGAAGAACGACTTCATCCGCAGAGTGGAAGCCCTAAAAGAGAAGAATCTGAAACAATCATGGGAGCTGATGGAAACTCATCCATTGGCTTCTTTAATAACGGAATAAATGCCTGTAAGAGCAGAAGGGAGAGATGATCCACGGCTGGAGGACGTGACCTGAAAGGCATCACCGTATCAATTGGGGTCGACACGACTAAACTTCAATCTGCCCTCGCCAGAGTCAACAAGGAAGTCAAGAATACCCAGGTGCAGCTGAAGGACGAAAAGAAGCTCCTTAATTCAACATCCAAAAAGCAACCAAAAACGTGTATGTCCGCAGCATTGCCAATTCCCCCTGCAGGAATCAGGATAACCTGCAGGGAGTTTGCATACATCATCTTTCATATATTGTTCTGCTTCTCTGATGCTCACATACTCTGGCACGATAAAATGCTGTTCATAAACAGCCTGCTTTGTTCTATGCTCTGAGGATGTACCACAGATGGCGCATTCCATCTCTCACTGTTCTCAGTTTCACTTTGCGCTCAAACTGACTCACGCGAAGCGGGACGCTCACCTCACCGATCCTAAGCCCCTTCCGGCTGGCCTCTGCGATCATCTCCGTGGCAAATTCCATGCCGTCAGTGCGGAACTCAAGCTTCTCAAGCGCATCGCGCCGGATTCCCCTCAATCCGCAATGCCAGTCATGTATCTTCACGCCAAATTTCAGCCTGCCGCACCATGACAGGAACGGGACTCCGAGACGGTGGCTCCAGCTCATGGCCCCTTCCTCCATCAGACCTTTAAAACGGTCTCCCGTAACAAAATCTTTCTCTCCGGACGCGAGGGGCATATAAATCAGATCAAGGTCAGAAAAATCATACGTTGTGTCGCTATCGCCAAAGATGATAACGTCACCCTTCGCCGCTGACAGGCCCTTTCTCAGCGCGCGCCCATAACCGCGGCACGGTTCCTGAATCACTTTTGCCCCATGCTTGACAGCAATGGATGCGGAGTTGTCCGTGCTGCCGTTATCCACAATCAGTACTTCTCCGGACAAATTTTGGTCACTGAGGTAAGCTCCAGCCTGTTGGACGCAGTAGCCGATATTCTTTTCCTCGTTCAAGCAGGGCATAAGGATCGTGAGCTGACAATGCTCAGGCGATTTCATGAAATCATGTCCCCTTTATGTCTTTTTGGCCAGATCCCGTTATATTGCCAATGTCCAGTCCGCATAACATGCAGAACACACAAGGGGCCAGGGTCCTGTAGGTAAAAAAAGTGTGTTCTACTGAATGGCTTGCCATAATCAGGATCCAGAGAACAGGGATCAGCGCAGGAAAGAACAGTGATATGGTTGTGTCAATATACTTCAAATCCAGTTTCTTCATGTTTCTTATGAAGCCTGCTGCCACAAGGATGACATAGCTGATGAGCAGGAGATTAACAACCAGGTCCTGAAACAGGACTTCAAAGTTCGCGTTCAGTGCCCCGATTCGTGTTATCTTTGTGCTGTTCGGGAGGGCTTCCGCTGTCCAGAGCGCAAAATGGTCTGTCAGGGAACGGAAAAACGCTTCACTCTGCAAGATCAGAGAAATGACCCATTTTCCGGCCCACATACCAGCATACCCTGCCAGCCAGTACAGTGTCCATTTCAGCAATGTCTTCCATGACTGCTTTTCCCTGAGGCAGATCAGGGCCAATGGGATGGTCAGCGTGATTGTAGGTGCAGTCAGAAAATCAAAGTAAGCCAGGCAGATCCCTGACACCAGGAACAGAATATATATTTTCTCTCCCGAAAAGGCTCCTTTGGGGTTCCACATCAGGAGAATGCACGAAAGCAGCATAATATGACAGGCAAACGTATATTCTAAACACAGTCATTGGGATTTTTGCACATATGAGAGTCAAAGAACTGCTATCA
>CAMNGW010000150.1 GCA_946538615.1 uncultured Clostridia bacterium | reverse complement strand
CCCTCATATGCCTCAGCTTCATCTTCTTCGTCATAGTCGGCTACAATGGCATACTCCTGACCGTTATAGAAAAAATAATCGACGATTTCCATTACATAGACATTGCCATCTTCATCGGTGATTTCGATGAGATCCGGTTCCTGGTTCATGTTTTCGGGTTCACTCATAGGTAATAACTCCTTTCATTATGCAGTGCTGATATAGCGTATCACAGTAGGGAAAAAGAATCAATCAGGCGTTTTGACTGAAGGAAATATGGAAGCATACAGAAAGGGAATTAAGTTGCATCCTTCTTTTTCAGTTCTTCAAGTGTTCCATCAGGACGCTTAATTTTAACTCCTTTGAGCATATTTTCCATACCGGCACGGAAATCATCAAGATATTCTTTGCGCAATGCAGCCTGCTCCTGCTTTTCCTCATCAGTCAGTCCTGACTCACGCTGTTTTTTGGCCAGGGCATTGATACGTTCAATTTTCTCGTGTTCCATGATGGAGTACCTCCCGGAAAGTCAGATGATATAAGTGAATAGCAGATAAAAAGACACATAACAGGCTGAAGATCAGTAACCCGTAAGCCAGGGGACGGTTCCCCCAGCGGTCGACCCCGAACTCTGCGAGAACAGCTAAAGCAATAGCAGTGCCTGTGATGGTAAAACAGACCCATACGCTGCGTTTGTGGACATGGATTCTCCGGGCAAAGATGACCATGGAAAAAACCACCAGACAGATGGCAAGCACCTGCTGGATGCGCACAAAGTGCACAACCATGTGACCATCGTCTTTCAGGGACTCAAGCAGCACCTGTGTGATACCATAGAGGACCATTTCAAGAAGCAGCAAATCCCCTTCATGGACCAGCATATGGTGGCTGCAAATTAAGCCGATGAGGATGAGCACGATCAGGAACGCACAAACGGCTTCGTAGAGGAAAACAGGATGAAGATAGCTGTCATAGCCTTCTGGCGCAAGAGGTGGAATGAAGCCTGTCACTGGCCGTCCCTCACCAAGTCCTGTCCCTGTCTCAGAGAGTCTTGCAAATATCACGGCAACAGGAAAACCGATTGCTGTACCATCCAGCAGGACAAGGGATGAGATGCGCATCATTATCCCTGCAATCAGTGCGCCTGCGCAAGCCCCCATGAAGGCACCAGCCATGGAATAGCCGCCGTCCCAGAACCGGAGGGCGAGGAGTGGATTGGAGAGTGTGGTGATATAATAAGTACAATTGGCAAGAACAAAAACGAACCGGGACACGAACCAGACACAGGGAACTGTGCATATGGAATAGCAAAGCAGGACTTCCAGAGAAAAACGCCTTGCGTGCTTTAAATAGATGCCCGAGGCTACCAGCCCTGCAAGCAGCGAGAGGGCGACGTGTATGCCATAGGGAGTAAAACTGATCACCTGTTCCATGCTTTCCTCTTTATTCTTCTGCCTCGTCCAGACCGAAGTCCACAGCAGTTGCAATATAAATAATGTCAGTAACGGAACGCTCTGCTTCATAGGACTTGGCTGAATAATTTTCGCGGTTGAATACCATCAGGCAGGAATTGCCGCCGTCGAGATTGTAGGCCTGCTGGCAGCCCTGATCAAACATAAACTGGGCCAGCGTCTCAACGGTGCATCCCTTTGAATTGTCAGCACCGCGTCCGTCGACAACCACGAACAGATATTCCAGAGGCCCAATCTGACCTATGGCACAACGCGGTTCAGGACGGGCAATATTATAGTTGTATTTTTTTGGCATGGCCTGCAGTTCGCCGTCTATGACCAGGGCGGGGCCAAAGTTGAAGACATTGACAATGCCCAGATCGCTTTCCACAAGGGCCTTCAGGGCTTCTGCATCCGATTTGACAAGGATATGGAAATCTCCGTTCGCATCAATGACCAGCATATCACGGCTTTTGAGCGGCTTTTTCCGGTACACTTCACCCATGCGTACGACATATCCGCCCTCTTCATTGCCATAATAATCTCCTCCGATGGCAACGACGGCATTGTTGGCCCTGGCCATGGTTGATATCCTGTTGGTTTTCTTTTTCCCGAATGGAGCAGCAAGGGCAGTCCTGAGCTGGCTGGGATCGGCGATCTTGATCCGGGCCACATTAAACTGCGCATTACCAACATCGGTACGTTCCATATGGACCTCGACACTGGGGTCCTTATAGCTGTCTTCGGTATAATTGGCAGGATCAGGCATATGGCCCTTTGAAAAATCAATAGGAAGGGGTTCAAAGGCAGCCTCACCAAAGCAAAGTGCCGGAAGAAGGAAAAGACAGACACATAGCAGAATGAAAATACGTCGCATATCACGCCTCCGGAGGATAAATTTCTAAAACGGTATGGCATCAGAGAAAATCATACTCTTCGTCAATACCCTCATTGAGGTAACGTTCCTGGGCTTCCGGGGTGATTGTCCCTGAAGGGATGGCACGTGCAAAGCCAATGAGGAGAATACAAAGGATCAGAACAAGCAAAAGGTTGCGTTTCATGATTTGTTACCATCCTTAAAGATCAGGCGGTTCTGAATGGTAAAAGAGAGGAAATACAGCAATGTGTCGCACACAATTTTACTGAACCACCTTGCCACGCCCAGATGGGTGAGGAGCATGACACCGAGGTTGGAAAGACAGATGATAAAAATGCAAAGGACAAAATACTTGACAGCTGCAAAGGCCACCGACCTTTTTCCTGCAGCTTTCATTCTGAATACCAGGTTCTTATTCAGACAGAAATTGACAATTGAAGATATGACACGGGCGCACACGCCGGAATGCCAGATCAGCCCCTTGGGGTCTGTTACGCCCAGACCAGGAAGAAAGAAGTCGTGAAATAGGGCAGCGAGGACCTGGTCAACCACCACGCAGAAAAGGGATGCCCCCATAAATTTGAAAAAACTGCCAAGAATCAGCTTATAGATTCTCCAGCTGTCACGCAGAGGGTGGAAATGCGTGCCTTCATTACCGTTTTCGTATACAGTATCAATAGTGACCGGTATCATGGGAACATTGCGCCTTGCGCACGAGATAAGAACGTTCATTTCATACTCATAGCGCTCACCTTCAATACCAGCCATGAAGGGTAGCTCACTGGCACGGAAAGCGCGCAGTCCGGTCTGTGTATCAGGGAGCCATTTTCCGTGGCAGAGCTTAAAGACGACACTGGTGCACCTGTTGCCAAAACGTGACTTTGGGGGAACGTGGGGCAGTGAAAAATCACGGCTGCCCAGATACAGGGCATCCTCCCCATCAAAAAGGTGTGAAATGACAGCAAGGCAGTCTTTAACTGTGTGCTGACCGTCTGAATCAGCGGTAAGTACAGCCTGAATTTCCGGGCAGTGCTCCATGAGATAATGATATCCGGTTTTCAGTGCGACGCCTTTACCGTGATTGACATCATGGTGAAGGACGATGCAGCCGTCTTCTTCAAGACGGGTGAAAATCGGCTGAAAAGGAGCACTTGAGCCATCATCAATGATTATGCGTGTTGTGAAGCCTGCTTCTTCAAGCTCATGAGCGTATGTGATCAGACGGTCATCAGGTTCGAGGGAAGGGATAAGGATTGCTGTTGCGGCGAGTTGTTCCTGTGTCATGTGAGACTTCCTTTATTGTTTATTCATCAGATGGGATCAGTGGCTGTATCCCGGACCAAATCGGCAAGAGTAGCCTGTGTTATGGAAAGCAATGCTTCAGAAGAAAGGATAACCTGACAGCCGCGCACACCGGCGGAGACGCTGATTTTTTCAAGGTTCTTGGCTTCCTTCTGAAAAAACGTAGCAAAAGGTTTTTTCATTCCAATGGGACTGCAGCCGCCCCGGACATATCCTGTGAGAGGAAGCAAATCTTTCATTGGAAGCATGGAGACACTCTTATGGCCTGAAGCACGGGCAACTTTTTTCAGGTCCAGTTCCTGGTCTGTGGGGATGACACATACCAGATGACCGTTCTTATCATCACAAAGAACAAGTGTTTTATAGACCATCCGTGGATCAAGGCCTGTGAGCCCTGCAACCGTTTTTCCGTCAAAGTGTTCATCGGTCACCGGATACTCCCTGATTTCGTAAGGCATTTTAAGCGCATCCAGATGCCTAAGCACGTTGGTTTTCACTGCTTTGGCCATCACAACACCTCCTATAAAATGCGGAGCTATTCTAGCACAAAAGGAAAGGAAAGCAAAGAATACAGAAAATTGACAGCTTTCAGGGCAGGTTGTAGAATACCGGAGAATTTGCTCCTAGGAGGTTGACGTATGTCTGACACCAGAAATCTGGAAGAACAGCGCAGGGTAGAAAACGGCATTGAATACTTTGACCGTGGCGTGGTACAGGGACGTGACGGAAAAAAGTACAGCCGCTACGCAATACATACTCATTTTGTGGAGGTGGGAGAAGACCAGGCAGAGCTGGTGCGCAGGTACGTTCTGCCTATCGCAAAACCTGGTGATGTCCTATCTTTTACGGCAAAAGTAATGGCTATGTGCACACGCAATGTCAGAACCAAGGATGAAGTGCACCCGGGTTTCTGGGCCAGAACGCTGGCTCCTTTCGCGGGAATCAACTCGACTGGGGTGGGCATGCACGAACCCTATAAAATGCAGCTGACCATTGATATCTGTGGGGCCCCACGGGTTGTGTTTGCTGCTTTTGTTTCTGCCATCACCAGACCATTTGGCGTCCACGGCCTGTTTTACAAGATTTGCGGAAAAGGTGTGGCAGGAATTGATGGTTTCTATTTCCGTTCAGCATTTGACAGGTACAAAGATCTGGCTTTGATCAACAATGACAACCCCGTTGAGTTATGCGATGCGCTGGAAAAGGAAACAGGCATTCCTGTTGTTCTTATGGATGCCAATGACATCGATCAGAATCAATTGGGAAAATGCCACGATTTTCCCCTGACAGATGACCAGATTCAGGATGCCATGCGTGACAATCCCTCGGGACAGGGTGGAGAACTGACACCATTGATCCTGATCCGTCCGCTCTGAGAGAGGTGAAGGCTGTGCCTGTGATACTGTCCCGGATACTCGGTGCTCTGATGCTGATCTTTGCCTTCGTGACATTTCAGCTTCCCAGGGCACAATTGACTGACGTTTACTATCTCATGGCTGTGACCCTCATGGCAGGTTCTGTTTTTTCATTCCAGAAGAAGATCAGGGAAGAAAAGCCATTACTGGTATATGTTCTTTGCGCTGTGCTGTCTTTTCTGTATCTGGGTATACTTACGGTTTTCTCCCTTGGAGAATCGCCGCTGGCGCAAAGTGCAGGATCCGGTCAGAACTGGCTTTGGACAGTATATGAGGTGTTTTTTATCACCCTTACGTTCTCAGCTGCTTTTATCATACTGTTTTCTGTACAGAATCTGCAATTGAGCGGTAAAGAGGACAAGGAAAAGATGGTCCGCAGCAGACGGATCGCTTTTGCCGTGATTGTTCTGGTTTCTCTGGCTTTTCTCCTCGGGTCATATCCGGGACTGCGGTATCCGGATATCACGAATGCATGGGAAATGGCGGTGTATGAGGACTGGGATGAATGGCACACCATGGGTTTCATCCTTTTTATCAGGCTGTTTTCCTACGTGTGGGAAAATATTTATATCATCTCAATTGTTCAGACTGCTATCTGGCTCGGTTTGAATTATTATGTACTCTCGACGATATCTGTCTTTAAGCAATCACGTGCCATCTGGCTGTATTCTGTATGTTCTGTCATGCTTCTGCTTCCCTATATTTATCTGCAGGCGATGCTGAAGGATACGCTTTTTGCCATGGGCGTGCTTGGGTGCTGCACCGGTATTTTCCATATTGTCCATGACAGGCACCTCAGGCTGAAGGATCTTGTCTGCACGACAGTGTTTGCCTGTTTTGTGGCGCTTTTCAGACATGCTGGGCTCGTCATTGTGCTCATAGCCCTTCTGTTTGCCTGCCTTGTCAGGATGCGGTTGAAGCTCGGGGAAAACTTTAAGCCATTTGTCAGCATGGGCGTTATAGGTGCAGTTTATGTTCTGCTGATTGTTGTCCTTTCAAGGAACATCCTGCACGCCACTCCGAATCCTGCATATATTAAATACACCATACCTTTTTATATGGCCGGTGAACTTGCCTCAGATGAACAGGTGCAGATGGATGAGGAAGATATAGAGTTCCTGGAAACATTTGCGGATATTGAGGACTGGCATGAGGCACACAGCAAGTATTTTGCTGATCCGGTGGCCAGGGGATATGGCATTCTCTATGACATAGAATATATGTATGAAAATGAATATGGACCGCAGATGCTGGCTCTGAACCTCAAATATCTTCTTCGCTGCCCGGGACGGTACCTGACGCATTACAGTCATATAACGTCTATTTTATGGCAGGCCGCACGCCCGGCTGACGGGTATGAATGGGGCCCCATCGAGGGTATGGCTGTGGATTATGCTGAAGGGACAGGAGCTGTGATGGAGAACTTCTGGACGGTTCTCACACGGGAAATCAGCAATCTGAGCGGCAGACTTCCGGTTGTACGCTCAGTGCTTTGGCGGGGCGGCTGGGTTCAGTTTGTCTATACCGCTCTGATTTGTTTCCTTGCTCTGCATAAAAAGAAGCGTTATATCTGTGTTGCTCTGCCGGTTGTGATATATCAGGCCTCCCTCTATCTGTCGATTCCATCACAGGACCCAAGATATGTCCTTCCTATGATTGAAACGCTCCCGCTCTTTCTTGTGGTATGTGGATTTGCGGGCCAGAAAAGTGAAACGGCTTACGAATAATCATGCCAAAAAGGCGCCATCGGGCGCCTTTTATGGTTCAGGGAACTGCAGGCTGGTACCATAATTTTATATCTCTTTGACCGTCGTCAAACATTTCAGCCGTGCAGCCCCATGCCGCATCTGCAGGGAAACACGCAGCACAGGAAATATATAGACGTACAGGACAGAACAAAAAAGAAGGTGTGTCAGGGCTTTTCAAGTCTGGAGCCACAGGGAACAGGGAAGAAGAGGGACCGGGATCACACTGCAAAACTGAACGAATCAGGAAATATACTTGATTCGGATATACGACCATTCGCTGATTCGCATATGTATGATCAAACAATTATGTCCAAACAGCTTGCTTTTACACGCCGCTTCCTGTACCATAATCAGGAGAGCAGGAAAAAGCTGTTCTGAAACAATAATACGGAGGCACAGTATGAGGGAATTACGTGAAGCCATTGAATTGTGGGGACGTGCAGCTGGCACTAACGTGGTAAAGGTGGATATGTTTCTGAACCACCGCCTGGAGACTGGACTTCTTTTCCGGATGGGAGAAGTGCTTGCCGACACATTCCGTGAAGATCATCCTACCCAGATCCTGACAGTTGAGTCCAGTGGTATTGCCCTAGCAGTTACAACTGCCCATTTCCTGGGAGATATTCCTGTTGTTTTTGCAAAAAAATCACCGACTGTCGTACAATCTGAGGACGTGGTGCAGGCACCTGTTTATTCATTTACCCACAAGGTAAACAACATGATCCGGGTGGACAAGCATTATCTTCCCATACACAGCAATGTTCTGATCGTGGATGATTTCCTGGCCGATGGACAGGCAGCATCGGGCATGATTTCATTATGTCAGCAGCTGCAGTGCAAAGCTGTGGGCGTGGGCGTAGGTATTGAGAAAGGTTTTCAGCCGGGGGGCAGGCTGCTGAGGGAACGCGGGATCAAGCTCAAATCCCTGGCTATTGTGGAAAAGATCGAAAATGGAAAAATTTTCCTTGCCCAGGATGAAGATGACTGAGTCGGATCTATTTATTTGGAAAATCACGAAAACATTTTGAAAAATGCTTGCTTTCATTCGGAAAATCAACTACAATACCCGTGTTGCAAGAGCTGAACGTTCGCCTTTTGCAACTTCTGGATGCTTCGTTACCCTAACGACATGCAATGGAGGTTATCCGCATGAAAAAAGTTTTTGCCCTTGTACTTGTCCTGGCTCTGTGCTTATGTACAGCTTCTGTTCTGGCTGATGGAATCGCCAGGGAGAACATCAAGGTGGGTTTCATCTTTCTGCATGATGAAAATTCCACTTATGACCTCAACTTCCTTAATGGTGCAAAAGAAGCATGCGATGAATTGGGCGTGGCCTATGTGCTCAAGACCAACATTCCTGAGGGTCAGGAATGCTATGATGCAGCTGCTGAACTGGTGGAAGACGAGGGCTGCAATATTGTTTTTGCAGATTCCTTTGGCCATGAATCTTTCATGATCCAGGCTGCTAAGGATTATCCCAATGTACAGTTCTGCCATGCGACCGGAACAAAGGCCCATACAGAAGGACTGAGCAATTATCACAATGCTTTTGCTTCTATCTATGAGGGCCGCTTTCTGGCTGGTGTCGCAGCTGGTCTGAAGCTCAATGAGATGATTGAAAAAGGCGAATTCACTGCTGAAGAAGCAAAGATGGGCTATGTCGGTGCTTATCCTTATGCCGAAGTGAAGTCCGGTTATACTTCTTTCTTCCTTGTCGCACGCTATGTTTGCCCAACCGTTACCATGGAAGTCACCTTTACGAATTC
>CAMNGW010000149.1 GCA_946538615.1 uncultured Clostridia bacterium | reverse complement strand
TTCATTGAGTTCCACAACTTTATTTTCTTCCATGATCTTCCGATCTCCTTTTTTCATTTTGAGGAAACACTCTCACGGTGTTTCCATTTGTTGATACGCATATCACGATCGTATGGCAGCTTACAGACGAATCTTTTTTCAGGCAGCTGAATTCTATGGTATTCCTGTGCTTTCGGCTGTCAAACATATAAACCGGGCCTGAATATGGAAACAGCCAGAAAGGAGCCGGTCTCCGGCCCCTTTCTGGCTGCTGTATCATGGCACTGTTCCCTCAAATCGGACCAGCTGCCATCTAACCGTTCTTTTATGATTCAAGTAATAACCATCTGTAATCCTTGGCCCTGACAGGTACCGTCATGGCTTTCATTTTTTCTCCGGTCCTCATGTCTGTATACATGCTCGGGTCTTCGATCCATGCGGTCCTGTCCTCGTCAGCAAAGTTGAATAGCGCCAGCATTTTCTCCTTTCCGGCGGAGCGTGCAATTCCCAGCACCTGATTATCCCCAGTGAAGAGGAGCCATACATCAGCCTTGCTGTCAAATACAGAATGCTCACCGCGCAGTTTTTCCATCTCACGGATCGCCGTGTAAATCTGTCCTTCTACTGTGTCCATTCTGGTCCTGCGCTCTGCTTTTTCCCAATCCATGTTCCCGCGGTGCAGATAGCGGCTGTCATCTGCTTTGAAAGGATCCTGATGGTAGGAATAATCATTTTCCTGTGCAATCTCATCACCGCTGTAAAGTACAGGAACTCCGCTCAAAGTAAACATAAAGGCATGCAGCATTTCATCAAGGCGGACCGCCAGCGCAAGTGCATCAGCATCTCCGGATTTCCTGGCCGTCTCAATGCCGCAAAGACTTGCGGTTGTACCGCAGAGCCTGGCGTCCCCGAGTCTGGGGTCATCATTATAAAGCTCTCCCCTTGATGGGGAACCATACCATTTTCCTGTAAAATAATCATTCAGGTACTTCTTATGCGGCACTTCATTCTGGTCAAACTTTGAAAGAAAAGGATAATCCAGGCCCCATCCTATATCATCATGGCAGCGGAGATAATTGAGGAAAGTATATTGCTTGGGAAGGGCAAAAACCTGTCTGAGCTGATGGGCCAGGAGCCTTGTGTCCCTTGTTGCAACAGTGTGCCAGATGGAAGCCATGGTAGTCACATTATAGAGCATATGGCACTCTGGCTTTTCCACGCTTCCAAAGTACGGAACAACTTTGCTGGGTTCCATAACAACCTCCCCCAGAAGGAGAGCCGAGGGGCAGACAATATCGCAAACCATGTGCATCATGCGCACAAGGTTATGGACCTGAGGAAGATTACGGCACGTTGTTCCCAGTTCCTTCCAGATATAAGGCGTAGCATCAAGACGGATAATATCAATGCCATGGTTGCAAAGATAGAGCATGTTCTCCGTCATGTCATTGAAGACGACAGGATTGGCATAATTGAGGTCCCACTGATAAGGATAAAAAGTAGTCATAACCACTTTTCCAGCTTCCTCACAGTAGGTAAAATTACCCGGCGCAGTCGTGGGAAACACCTGCGGAACAGTTTCTTCAAACTTCTTGGGTATCTCCCAGTCGTCATAGAAGAAATACCTTTCCTGATATGCCTTGTCTCCTGAGCGTGCCCTTCTGGCCCATTCATGGTCCTCACTGGTGTGGTTCATGACAAAGTCAAGACAAACCGCAATGTTCCTCTTATGACATTCATCAGCAAGTGCAGCAAGATCGTCCATCGTTCCGAGTTCTTTCTGGACCCGCCGGAATGAACTCACAGCATAGCCGCCATCGGAACGTCCCTTCGGACTTTCCAGGAGTGGCATAAGATGCAGGTAATTCACCCCGCACCCTTCAATATAATCGAGTTTTTCACGTACACCATTGAGTGTCCCCGCGAAGGCATTGACATACATCAGCATACCAACCAGATTATGTCCTTTGTACCAGTCAGGATCAGCTTCACGGGCCCTGTCAATCGCCTTAAGGGGCTCAGGACGTTCCTCATAAGCCTGGTAGAGCATGCTCACAAAATAGTCGTAAGCCTGCTGATCATATAATTCGCGGTACAACCACTTCAGTTCATCTTCATGGAGCCGATATCTTGCTTCAAATTCCGGTGCCCATGCGTTCCTGTCCATCCCGATCACTCCGAATCTCTCGCTTTGACTTGCGTCGGTGCGTATTATACCAAAGCAGAAATGGCACTGCAATCATTGACGGATTCCCTGTTTTCCCTTATGATGCTTTAAGCTTGTAAAACAAATACGCTTCAGGGGGCATGCAGCATGGCGTTATATGCACTTGGGGACCTTCACCTCCACTTTCAGGCGGAACTTAAAGCGCCCAATCAGCTGACAGATCCCGTCTGGAGAGGACACGAAAAGCGTTTCCTGAAGCACTGTAACAGACTGGTTCAGCCCGACGATATTCTCCTCCTCGCAGGCGACCACAGCTGGGGAAGGAACATCCGGGAGTGTGAAGCTGACCTGGATTTCATTGCATCTCTCCCCGGAAAGAAGGTCCTTCTCCGCGGCAACCATGATGCTTTCTGGGATGCCAAAAAAACAAAGCACCTCAATACCATTTATACAGGCAAACTGTTTTTCCTCCAAAACAATTTTGTCCCTTATAAGGACTATGCGATCGTTGGCACCAAAGGCTTTACATTTGAGGGGCCTTTCCTTGTCGACCGCTACGGGCGCATACTGGACTGGGACCGGGAGGAGGAAGCCCACAGCCGCAAGCTTGTCACCCGGGAAGCGGAGCGTCTGCGCATATCTTTTGAAGCTGCCAAAGCTGAAGGTTTCCGCAAATTCATCATGTTCCTTCATTATCCCCCCACCAGCATTCTTGAAAAACGGAGCGTGTTTACCCACATGGCCGGAATCTATGGTGCTGAGCAGGTGGTTTACGCCCATTGCCATGGCTCACGGCACTTTCAGGACAGCCTGCTGGGTGTCCATGACGGCATATTGTACCGGCTTGTTTCCGGTGATTATCTGAACTGGAAGCCAGAAAAAATTCTGGATTGAGTGCTGGCGCACCTACCATCTCACACATCAAGGAGGTATTCTTCATGTTTCTGAACGACGATGGCATCCGTCTCAATGCTCAGCTCGATATGCCAGTAAACTTTGATCGCCATTGTTCACTGGTTATTATCATCCACGGCTTTACCGGTCATATGGAGGAGATGCACATTACTGCCCTTTCACGTGCCTGCAACGAAGCCGGCTATGCCACACTCCGTGCTGACATGTATGGTCACGGAAAAAGTGAGGGAAGATTCCATGATCACAATCTCTTCAAATGGCTGAATAACATCCTCACCATTATGGATTATGCCAAAACACTGGATTTTGTGGACCACATTTATCTCTGCGGCCATTCCCAGGGCGGCCTCGCGGTCATGCTGGCAGCACCTATGCTGAAAGATAAAATAGCAGGGCTCATCCCCCTCTCCCCCGCCTGGATGATACCAGAAGGAGCAAGGCACGGCACGCTTCTCGGGCAGTCATTCGATCCTGTGTGTGTACCTGACGTTCTCCCGGCATGGAATAACCAGACGCTCAGTGGGAACTATGTCCGTGTTGCACAGACCATTCATGTTGAAGAAGCCATAGATGCCTATGAAGGGCCCGTACTCATTGTCCATGGTACCCTTGATGGCGCCGTCCCTGTAAGCTATGGACAAAAGGCGGCTGAGCTCTACAAAAATGCCCGCCTTGTTCTGATCCAGGGTGACGATCACTGCTATGGACTCCATCTTGATCTGGTCACAAAAGCCGTCACGGAGTGGCTCGCACAGCAGCAGAATTAAGCCTGCATCTTCCGCTCAGGGTTCATATCCAGGAGACCGCAAGTGATTCCCCGCACATCGCCCTTCAGTATTTTTGAATCTGATCTCCTGTGCCATCGCAGCATGCTCCTCAGAATTCTGGAATCACATCAGTTCCTGTCAGCTTTCCGGTTTCTTTGCTCCGGCGCAGAACAATTCCTGCACATATAACAATCCACGCCTTCAGCCTTCCATAAGCTGTACTTCACCCCTGTCTCCAGAAAGGATCTATTATGCACGGACAATGGGTAACATGTAATGGGTGCGAATCCCCCTGTATCACGGGACAGTTTCATGCTCAAGAATCAGCAACGGCACAGATTGATATCTGTGGACTGGGTTTTTTTGAGCTCTTCTTGAATGGTCAGAAAATCTCCAATGACGTGCTCACGCCCGTATGGACAGACTACGCGCCACGCCGCGGAAGACGCCTCCTGTACCCTCTTAAGGATGAGATGCGCCACAGATTTTGTTTCAGAAGATGGGATATACCGCTTGTATGCGGCCACAATACCATTCAGGTACTCCTTGGCAATGGATGGTACAATCAGCATGAACGGAATGTGGAGGGTGATCTGTGGTACGGTCCGCCTTGTCTGTGGTTTGACCTCACATGGAAGGAAAACGGGGAGCTCCATCATTATTCGTCAGGTCCGCAGCTGGAATACACTCCCTCTCCCATCCTTCATAACAACATTTATACCGGAGAAACCCAGGACCTGCGCATCAGTCTTTCGGATTCTGTGTCTCACCCTGTACAGATTTGCGATGCTCCCGATGGAAAAATGGAACTCCAGACCTGTCCGCCGGACCGGATCATCCGTGTTCACCAGCCAGTCCTGGTCTCTCAGCTGGGAGAGAAGCGGATCTATGATGCCTCACAGACCCTGACTGGCTGGGGCTGTCCTGTGATATCCGGAGAACCTGGCGAAAAAACTGTGCTCCGCTATGCAGAGTGCCTCACACCTGACGGCCGTCCCGATTTCAGTTCCTGCGGACAAAATCAGATCCAGACTGACACCTATATTTCCTGTGGCAAAGCTATGCGCTGCCGTCCCCATTTTACCTGGCACGCATTCCGCTACATTGAAGTTGAAGGCCCTCTGGAAAGTCTTGAGATTGAAGAGGTCCATACCGATATTGCCGTGACAGGAAGCTTTTCCTGCAGCAGCCCTGTTCTCAATCATCTCTTTGATGCCTATGTCAGGACACGTCTGAACAACATGCATTGCGGAGTCCCTTCAGACTGCCCGCACAGAGAAAGACTGGGGTACACAGGTGACGGTCAGGCTGTAGCCATGAGCGATATGTACCTTCTTGATGCCGACCTGTTCTACCGCAAATGGATCCAGGACATTCTGGACTGTCAGGACCTGACAAGCGGACATGTCCAGCACACGGCACCTTTTTATGGAGGAGGCGGCGGTCCAGGCGGCTGGGGTTCAGCCATTGTCCTTGTTCCCTGGGCCCATTACCAGCGTTATGCTGATCCAGATCTTCTGAAAGCTGCATGGCCCGGGATGAAACTTTGGCGCAGCTATATGTTCTCCAGAATGGACAGCCAGCATCTTGTTGTCTCTGAAGAACCTGGCGGCTGGTGCCTCGGGGACTGGTGCCCCCCTGAACCCGTTACCCTTCCTGAGCCGTTTGTCAACACCTGCTACCTTGCGCGCTGTCTGCTGATCATGAAAAGCATAGCTTCTTTACTTGGGGAGAGTACGCTCCCGCTTCAGAAAGATCTGCAAACGGTTCAGCAGGCCATCATAAAACAATACTGGGACGGTACACATTTTGCAGGCGGTATTCAGGGGGCTGATGCATTGGCCCTTGAAGCAGGTCTTGGCGGAGCAACACTCGCAGAAACGATGGCCGCCCATTACAGAAAAGAAACCTGGTTCGACACAGGTTTTCTTGCAACCGGAAGTGTGGTCCGGCAGCTGTTCCAGTATGGCTATGCAGATGAAGCTGTTTCTCTTCTTGTCAACCGTTTCCCCTGTCACTCGTTTGCGTGGCAGCAGGAACAGGGCTCTGATACCTTATGGGAGCGATGGGACGGACAGGAATCACATGATCATCCCATGTTTGGTTCTGTTATCGCATGTCTTTTCCAGTACCTCGCCGGGATCCGGACCGGAAAGGAACTTCTCATTCATCCCTGCTTTCCTCTTTCCCTCACAAATGTCAAATGCCATTGTGAAACACGCTTCGGCCCTGTTACGGTGTGTTGGGAGCGCACCAATGGCAACATGCACATTCAGATCCATACAGAGGAAAACGGACGTCTTATACTCGGGAAGGATACTTTTGCTTTATCCCCGGGAAAGAACCCGTTCTGCTTTTCTGAGCAGGATATCTCAGGACATCACTTTATCCCGTCCATCTCATGATCATTTTCAGAAAAGACGGATGATCCGGCACAATTGATGAGGGCACTTCTGTCCTCAAATTCGCTGGCGCATACATTTTATCGCAATTACGTCCTTCATTTTTTGTCCTTTCTCTGGGTCTATGCGGATCAGCATCCATTGATCTGATGATTATATATAAGGATATCGCTTTTCAAAAGACCAGTTGACAGTATCTATTTGGCTTAGGTACAATCTGTACCAGGATGACAGGCACCGCACAATACCGGTCCTGTCCCTCAACAGATTGCATTTTCAGACTTTCTTATGTTTGCAATTTGAAGAAGAAAAAAGGAACAATACAATTATGAGGTGAACCTATATGCTCCGTATCCTAGAAACACATCCGGAACTCACGCCCTTTGAGGGCGATCTTAATCTGCGTATGGAACGGCTTTCGAACAAAAAGAAGCAGCTCCTTCAGAAAGGTCAGTCTTTAAAAGACTTTTCAAATGCCCATGCATGGTACGGGTTCCATGTTCAGAAAGATGGGTGGGTATACCGGGAATGGGCACCCGCTGCAGATCAGGTATATCTGACAGGTGACTTCAATGATTGGCATTGGACAGAAACGCCTCTGAAACGTTTAGACAATGGAAACTGGGAAATATTTTTGCCCGGCGACACGCTACACAAAGGCAGCCGTGTGCTGACCATTGTACGCAACGGGGACAAGCTGACTCAGCATATACCGATTTACGCCAGACGGGTAACACAGGATTGGGTTACACAAAGCTGGTGCTGCGAAGTATGGGACGATGAACATCCCTACGAGTGGACTGATGATGGTTTCCATTGCGTTGAGGCACCATTCATCTACGAGGCCCATGTGGGCATGTCCAGTGAAGAGCACAAGATTGCCAGCTATCGGGAATTTGCCGACAATATTCTGCCCAGGATCCTGGAAGATGGATATAACACTGTCCAGCTCATGGCCATTATGGAACATCCTTTTTATGGTTCCTTTGGCTATCAGGTCAGCAGCTTTTTCGCAGCTTCAAGCCGGTACGGCTATCCGGATGATCTGAAATATCTTATTAACAAAGCCCATTCCATGGGGATCCGCGTACTGCTGGATGTGGTACACTCCCATGCTGTAGGCAACACGCTTGAAGGGATCAATCTTTTTGATGGGACTCCATGGCAGTTTTTCCACGATGGTCCTGAAGGAGACCATCCGGCCTGGGGCACAAAACTTTTTAACTATGACAAACCGGAAGTACTTCATTTTCTTCTCAGCAATCTGAAATTCTGGATAGATGAGTTCCATTTCGACGGTTTCCGTTTTGATGGCGTCACATCCATGCTGTATCATGACCACGGTTTAGGTGTGGGATTCAGCAACCTGTCCATGTACTTCACCATGAACACAGATGTGGAGGCGGTCACCTATCTGCAGCTGGCCAGTGAACTGGTACATGAGATCAACCCTGAGGCGATTCTCATTGCTGAAGATATGAGCGGTATGCCCGGGATGTGCGAACCAGTGAACGATGGAGGCATCGGTTTCAACTATCGTCTCGGCATGGGCATCCCGGACCTGTGGATCAAGTGGGTGAAGGAATGCAAGGATGAAGACTGGCACCTGGAGACAATGTGGAAAGAACTGACCTTCAGAAATGCGCCTACCATCGCCTATGTGGAAAGTCACGACCAGGCACTGGTTGGCGATCAGACAATGATGTTCCGCCTCGCAGGTGCAGCCATGTACGATCAGATGAGCCTTGATTGTCACACCAATGTAATTGACAGGGCCATTGCACTGCATAAGATGATCCGTCTCCTCACACTCGCCGCCGGTGGCAGCGGCTATCTGAATTTCATGGGCAATGAGTTTGGACATCCTGAATGGATCGATTTCCCCAGGCCGGGGAACGGTAACAGTTTCCAGTACTGCCGCCGGCAATGGAGCCTGGTGGACCGGCCTGATCTGAAATATAAGCCCCTTGGACTGTTTGACCATGATATGATTCATACAGCCAGAAAGTACCGTATTTTTGATCAGGATTACCCGGAACTGAAGCACGTCCACGAAGACAATCATGTCCTGGCCTTTGAGCGCGGGAGCCTTCTGTTTGTATTCAATTTTTCACCTGCAACAAGCTATACAGACTATGTCATTCCTGTAAGCTACGGTGTAGATTACGAGGTGCTCTTCAGCAGCGATGATGCGTGTTATGATGGTTATGGACGTGTTGCCCATAATCGGATAAGCGCATGTGTTCCCGGCATGGAAGGTAATTATGTGCGCCTGTATCTGCCAGCGCGTACTGCTACTGTCCTGCGTGCTCTCAAATTCTGACATCTGATCAGCATGAGATTGCTTTCTTAACGCTTCTTACACCCA
>CAMNGW010000148.1 GCA_946538615.1 uncultured Clostridia bacterium | reverse complement strand
GGAGCATGGCGCTACATGTCATGGAAGAAGCGAACCGCTGTCTGCAATGTAAAAAGCCGCGGTGCCAGGAAGGCTGTCCCATTCATACCAATATTCCGGAAGCCATCCGACTGCTGAAAAGCGGTAAACTCAACGAAGCAGGATGGCTGCTTTTTGAGAACAATCCGCTCACAACCGTGTGTGCTCTTGTCTGTAACCATGAAAAGCAGTGCGAAGGGCACTGTGTGCGCGGCATCAAGGATGTACCGGTCCATTTTTCGGTCATAGAAAGCTATATTTCGACGACCTATGCCAATCAGATGGTTAAAGGGCCAGCACCTTCGAACGGAAGGAAAGCAGCCATCATTGGTGCCGGTCCTGCCGGCATTACCATTGCCATTATTCTGGCGAGATATGGCTACAAGGTCACGATCTTTGACAGCCGGGACAAAATTGGCGGTGTCCTCCGGTATGGCATTCCTGATTTCCGCCTCCCGGATTCAGTGCTGGATGATCTGGCCTACCGTCATCTGGAGCTTAAAGGCATTCAGTTCAGACCCAATACCTATATCGGCAGTGCGATAACCATAGATGACCTGTTCCGGGATGGCTATCAGAGCGTGTTTGTGGGGGCAGGACTGTGGAAGCCGCGCAAGTTGAATATCCGGGGTGAAAGCCTGGGCCATGTCACATACGCTATCAATTATCTGGCAAGTCCTTCGGCTTTCCGTCTGGGTGAGCGCATTATGGTCATTGGCACCGGCAACAGTGCTATGGACTGTGCCCGGACTGCAGTGCGCCATGGCGCAAGGTACGTGACCTGTGTCAACCTGACGGACACATTGACGGCAAGCCAGTACGAAAGCAGCTATGCAAAGCTTGAAGGTGTCGATTTTATCTACAATAAATGCACTGTGGAGATCAGAGAAGACGGCATTGTCCTTGCTGATTCACAAAATGGAGAAGATGGCAGAATCGTACCTGTCCCCGGCACCGAGAAGCTTTACCCGTGTACAGGTGTCATCATTGCCGTCAGCCAGGGTGCTGAAAGCAATCTGGTGAAGACAACGAAAGATATCGATACGAGCCGTACGGGACTGCTGACAGTGGATGAAGACGGACATACGAGCCGGGAAGGCGTATTTGCAGCAGGGGACGCGACCAGCGGCGCCAGGACAGTTGTTGAAGCTGTTGCCAACAGCAAGCGTGTCGCGGAAGCCATGCATGCCTATATGCAGTCTCTTCCCATGCCGGTAACGACAGATTATCCGGACATCCCTGTTGCAGAGACTGTGGAAGCTGCTGCACAGGCAGAGCAAAGGATCTGATTCGAAAATGGCCCCAGGATGCTGCTTGCATCCCGGGGCTTTCATATTCTACAGGATCGGAGGTGTGAGGATTCCGTCGTTCATGCTGCCCATGAGATCTTCAAGGAAGCTTTGGGCATCTTCTACCCATCCGTAAGCTCTTGTGCACATCCTATTCTTGTCCTCCACAGCTCCTGCCCCTGTGGAAAAGCCATGGGGCCCGTGGCTGTAAATATGGACCTCATAGATGACACCTGCCCTGTCCAGGGCCTGTGTAAAGTACAGTGTGTTCTTCACGGGGACAGTTGCATCCGTACGGCTTGCAAAGAGAAAACAGGGAGATGTTTGGGGAGAGATGCTTTCCGTAGGGTCCGGTGCACCGGGACAGAGCTTTTCAATTCCGCTGAAAGCTCCATAGCCCAGAATGGCACAGCGGGGACGGTGGACAGACATGGTTGCGGCGCAGGCAGCAAGATGTCCCCCTGCAGAGAAACCGATGATGGCGATCCGTTCCCTGTCAATGTGCCATGCACTGGCATGTTCGAGGATGACAGACATCGCCATTTCATAGTCGTCAAGGGGATTGGGCCATACGGCAGACTGTCCCACGGCATAATTCAGGATAAACACCTGGTAGCCTTCCTTGAGAAAAACCGTGGCTACGGGGTCTCCTTCCCGCATGCTGCAGTACTGGTAACCACCGCCTGGTATCACCATAATGGCTGGTCTTACGGACAGTTTCCGGTATGTACCGCCCACCTCCTGTAGATAGGCGGTAAGACGGGTATTTCGCTGCGCATCAAGCACAATGGTTTCGATTTTCATTTTTTAACCTTTCAGGCCGCTGGTCGCAATGCCGTCCACCAGATATTTCTGAAGAAAGATAAAAATCAGAAGGACGGGCATAATAGACAGGGTACTCATGGCAAACATGGCGCCGTAGTCTGAGGAGGATCCCGGATCGCAGAAGAGCTTGAGTGCAAGACTAGCCGGGTACATGGCTGATGTGCGCACATACAGCAGAGCAGAGAGAAAGTCATCCCAACGCCAGATGAATGAAAAAATACCGGATGTGATCAGAGCAGGCGTCAGCAAAGGCGTTATGATATGCAACAGAATACCATATGGACTGCAACCGTCAATTTTGGCCGCTTCATCAAGGTCCCGGGGGATACCATTGATGAAATTCACGTCGAGATAAACAAAGAAACCCTGAATGGCAAAAAAGTAAGGCACAATCATCGGAAGGTAGGAGTTGACCCAGCCAAGCTTGTTGTACCACAGATACTGGGGCACCATGAGCACCTGAGCCGGCAGCATCATGGTTACCAGCATGGCAGCAAACAGGATCCCTCTTCCCCGGTACTTCAGCCGGCTGAAAGCATAAGCCACAACAGCTGAAGAGACAACCGTCCCTGCAGTGGCCACAGTTGAGATCAGAAAGGAATTCAGAAAAAACTTTGTAAAAGGAACATTGCCAAAACCTTTCAGACCATTGATATAATTTTCACCTGTCCATACGGACGGGAACAGGGAGCCTGCAGTGGTAAAAACTGTATTGGTTGGTTTAAACGAACTCATTATCATCCATACAAGGGGATAGACCATGACAAATCCCAGGAGCATGACAAGCAGGTGGTACAAAAGATTTTTTGCTTTTTTTTGAGCTTTGTAAGATGCTGAATGGGATGACATATCAGGCGCCTCCCTCATAAACCCAGAATCGTTTTGTCAGAAAAAGGACCCCTGTGAATGCACCAATGATCAGAAGCATCACCCAGGCCAGGGCAGAAGCATAGCCGGCTTTAAAATATTCAAATCCCTGCTGGTACATATAGACGACATAGAACAGGGTGGAGTTCATCGGCTTTCCCTGTGTAATGATATAGCTTTGTGAAAAAGCAAGGAAACCGTTGATCATCTGCATGACCAGATTAAAGAAAATAGTGGGCGTCAGCATGGGAAGGGTGATCCGGAAGAACTGCTGATAGGATCTGGCCCCGTCCACACGCGCAGCCTCATAGAGGGTCTGAGGAATTTGTTTGAGGGACGAAAGAAAAATCAGCATGGAAGAACCGAACTGCCAGACAGAAAGCAGGATAAGCATCCAGATGGCCGTGGAGACATTTCCAAGCCACGCTGTTTTGCTTTCGATTCCGATCATCCCCAGCACAGCATTGAAAGTCCCGTCAATAGCAAACATGCGTTTCCACAGGATGGCACCAGCCACGGATCCTCCGATGATGCTGGGAAGATAATAAGCCGCCCGGTAGATGCCCGTAAGGCGTGTGTTGCGAAGGAGGATCAGGGCAACGATGAGTGCAAAAGTCAGTCTGAGCGGAACGGAAATAAAAGCATAGAAAAAAGTCACTTCGAGGGATTTTATGAATTTGGTGTCCGCTGTGAACATACGCACGAAGTTTTTTGCGCCAACCCACTGTGCAGGGGCCAGTATGTTGTAGTCACAGAAGGCATAATAGGCGGACAGCAGCATGGGCACGATGAGAAAGAAGATCAGACCAATAATGAACGGCAGGGAACAGATGACACCCGCGACACTGTCCTGACACAGCCATTCACGGAACGAGAGCCTGGTGCGTTTTGAAGCGTATGTGGTCATAGGCCATCCTCCATACAGGAAAAGGAAGAACGGGTTTACTCTGAGCAGTAAACCCGTTCTGCTGAATATGTCTGAATCAGCGGTTGAAAACGTCGTTTGCTGTATCAATCAATGTCTGTGCAGCATCTTTTGCGCTGATTGCGCCGTAAGAGATCTGTTCAACCAGTTCACGGCTGGCAGCATAGATTTCACTGGCACCGTCCGGATCAGGAGCAGGTGTTTCTGAACTGTTGGGAACAACCACATTATTGACAAAAGCGACAACTTCCTTGGTCAGGGGGTCCAGATCTTCAGCAATGGCTTCACCGACAACGGACGATACGGGAATGCCGCGTTCTGCAAGGAGGATCTTATTCGCGTCAACAGAATTGACGAAGTAGTTGAGGAACTTGACTGACTCATCAGGTTCTGAGGTGGAAGCGGCAATGGAGAAATACATGGAACAGGCCACAAAACCGCTCTTGACAGGATCCGGGGAGGGCAGTGTGGTAAGAGCGAGCTCAACACCTTCCGGTGCGGCAGCCTGCATCGCCTTAAGCTGATTTGACCAGTTGAAGGCGCACCAGGACATGGTGTCCGGGGAAGAACCGTAAACCATGGGATTCTGTTCAACAGAACCTGCCACTAAGGAAGCAAACACATCACCGCCAAGCAGCCATCCTTCCTGCATTGCCTGTTCATAGAGGCCATAGAAATATTCGGCTTCTTCAACACCAATGCCAAGCTTGCCGTCTGCATAGAGAGGCTTGCCCAGGCCGCGCGTCACATAATTGAAGAATGATTCAGTGCCATAGCCAAGGTCTGTTTTATATCCGGTCTTTTCATAGATTTCTTTACAAAGGGCCATGAATTCGTCCATGGTCATCAGATCGTGGAGCTCAATGCCAGCCTGCTCCAGAAGGGTTTTGTTGTACAGGCAGGCCATGGAATTGGTGCCCACACACAGACCATAGACGCCGCCGCTCATTCTGCCCAGATCAATGACACTCTGCCCGATATGGGACACATCCAGGGCACCGCTTTCCATATACGGAGTGAGGTCAAGCAAAAGACCATTGTCAACATACTGCTGGATGTAGGCTGTAGAATGCTGGAGAACGTCAGGCAGCTGGCCGCCGGCTGAAGCTGTGGCAAGAGTGGTCCAATAGTCACCGAAAGAATTCATCGTGACATCGAAAGTGGTGCCGTTTTCTTTTGTGTACAGATCAAGCACTGCCTGTGTACTGTCATTGCGCACCTGATTGCCCCACCATGCCACATTGAGGTGGGTTTCTGCAAGTGAAACAGAGCAGAGCATGCAGAGAATGAGAAGCAGAGAGATAAATCCGGAACATTTCTTCATATTAGGATCCTCCTTTGATTGTCCTGATAGCCCAGGAACCTGTTGCTGCCTGGATTATAGAATACAGTCAGAAGAAGTAAAATGTACATTTCCGTTACATTAATGGACAAAACCGAGATGTTTTGTGCGGAAAATGTCCACTTGACACAGCCCCGGAAAAAGTATAGGGTGTTAAAAAAGACCGGAATGGGAAGCTGCGGACCGGAAGGAGGGTGCACCCTTGACTCTGAGGAAGATGATATTTCTTCTCTGTGCCATCATCGAGTGCATGGTAGCAGGTGTGACGTCCCTGGCGGGTCTTTATATTCTGAGGAATTTCGATGCGATGAATGCGCAGGCGATGATGGAGACCCTCCAGATTGTTTCAGCCAATATGAACCTTGCCCTTGAAGATGTCAGCCATATGACGTACAAAATTCTCGGCGACTCGATCCTTCAGCAGGAGCTGAGTAAGATCCGCGGCAGCCTCAATGAGCAGGAAATTCTTTCTTCCTATCATATTCTGTATAACAGGCTTATTCAGTTCCAGAATGAATACCGTTATCAGGGTATCCTGGACCTGGATATTCTGACGCATTCCTTTGACGTTTCCACAAGATATATGCAGAAAAATCCGGTGGATGGCCCGCTGAGGGATGAGATGATCCGGAAAGCAGCGCAGGCGGATGGAAAGATGGTCCTGTGTGCCAGCCGGGAAAAGGATGAATGGCTTGCGGTACGGTCCATCCGTCAGATTATGCCTTTTGATCTTGAAATTATCGGGACGATGGTGATCCATATCAATCCGAACCAGCTTGTCAGGCGGGTGACGGAACATACCGGCAACAACAGTCTGCTTTACTGGGTTCTTGATCAGAACGGGGAAGTGTTTTTTTACAGTGAAAAAATGTCCGAAAACAGCATAGCTGTTATTTCGGAACATCTTGATCAGGCACCGTGCATGATCAGCATGGCGAACGGACACTTTTTCCTTATTCACGGCGGACTCAATTACGATGACTGGGGGTATTCCCTTCTGCTGTCATGTGAATCACAGTGGCAGGCCAGAAAGATGGCTTATACAGTCTTATTTTTGACCATGCTGTTTTCCATGGCTGCGACGGCTCTGACAGGCTGTGCATTTGTCCGTTCCATTGACAAAAGGACTAATGCCCTTCTTGTAAAGATAGAAAATTACCAGAGTGACTCAACGGCTTGCCCGCCAGTTCTGCCTTCTCGCCATCACCGCAATGAGATTGATATTCTGCATGATCATTTTGATGCCATGGCGCAAAGAATTGACGGTCTGATCCAGGAAAAATACATCAGTGAACTGCTGTCCAAGGATGCACAGTTGAGGGCACTGGAGTCCCAGATCAATCCGCATTTTCTGTACAATGTGCTCCAGAGCATCAACTCGAGGGCACAGCTGGCCCACAACACGGAGATCACATCCATAGTGGAGGCGCTCGGGAGATTTTTGCGCATTTCTCTTGATTCCAGAACAAAAGTGCTTTCATTAAGGGAAGAACTGAACCTTGTCCATGATTATATGATCATTCAGAAAGAACGTTTTGAAGAGCAACTCAGCTATACAGAGAATGTGCCGGATGCTTTTCTTTCTGTAGAAGTTCCTAAGATGATTCTTCAGCCACTGGTTGAGAATGCTGTCAAATATGCGCTTGAAAACGGGTTCGAAGATACCTGTACCATTGCCGTACAAGCCTGCAGAACAGAAGGAACAATACACCTGAGCGTAGAAAACAGCGGATCCAGCTTCCCTGAGGACATGCTGGGAAAGCTGCATGCATCCCGGACACAAAAGCACGGGTTCGGAATCGGTTTAAAAAATATCCACGAGCGGTTGCAGCTGAGCTATGGCGAGAATTATGGAATCTGGCTTTCCAATCAGAATGGATGGGCGGTATGTGAGATCCGCATTCCCGACGTCTGTGAGCCAGTGGAGGAATAACGATGCTGAACATGCTGATTGTAGATGATGAGCGTTTAACCCGGGAGGCGCTTGAGACGCTGGTGGATTGGAATAAGTTCGGGATTGATCGCGTCACACTGTGCAAAAACGGTGCTGAGGCTTTTGATATTATGCTGGATGAATATCCGGATATTATCCTTACAGATATCAAAATGCCGGGACTTAGCGGAATTGAGCTGATTGCACGGGCGAGCGCAGCGGGTATGAATACAGTCTTTGTCATTTTATCAGGATATGCAGAGTTTGAATTTGCCAAAGAGGCGATGCGTTATGGTGTCCGGCATTATCTTCTGAAACCTGTCAGTCAGGAACAGCTTCAGAGCGTGATGGAGGAAGTCAAAAAGGAATGCCTGAAAAACATTGCAGACCACACAGCGGCACCTGTACACCCCCAGCCGGATGCAGACCTTGTTCGTGTGATCAAAACTTATGTCCGCAACAATTTATCTGACAGCAGTCTGTCTTTGAAGAAGCTTTCAGAGGAGACACTTTTCATGAATGCGGATTATGTCAGTAAACTGTTCGCCAAAAAAACAGGGGAACGATTTTCAGCTTATGTCTCACGGAAGCGGATCGAAATGGCAAAGGCATTGCTTGGCTCGGCCACTGAATGCAGGGTTCAGGACGTGGCGGAGCAGACTGGCTTTGGCAATGACACACAGTATTTTTTCCGTATTTTCAAAAAAGCAACCGGTCTTACGCCAAGTGAGTATGTCCGTGAAGCCAAAAAAGAAAAATAAAAAGATTTTGACAAAAGACAGCCTGTCAAGTAGAGTAAGCCTGTGTCCCGGAACGGCCGGGCCCGCAGCCGGAGCACATAACCAATGGAGAAGGGAAAAAAAGTATATGAAGAAAGTAAGCTTATGGATTCAGGGTGTACTTGCAGGTCTCGCCATCGGTTTGGGCGGTACAGTGTATCTGCTTATGGAAAATAAATTTCTTGGCGCCATGATGTTCACAGTCGGGCTGTTTACAGTGTGTACAAGGGGCTTCGCCCTGTTTACCGGTCGCGTTTGCTATGCGCTGGAACACAGGATTTCCTATCTTGCAGATCTGCTTATTATATGGCTGGGAAACCTTACGGGTGCGTTCTTTCTGGCGACTGCTGAAGGCTGGACACGTGCCGGAAAGGGTCTGGCAGAGAAGGCAGATCTAGTGTGCCAGGTCAAGCTTAATGACGACCTTTTCAGCATTTTCCTTCTGGCCTTCCTGTGCAATATAATGATCTATATTGCCGTGGACGGATATGCCAAATGCCCGCATGAAACAGGAAAATATCTGGCCCTGTTTTTTGGGGTGATGGTATTCATTCTGTGCGGTTTTGAACATTGCGTTGCCAATATGTATTATTTTTCCATGGCAAGATCGGAAGAGCACACG
>CAMNGW010000147.1 GCA_946538615.1 uncultured Clostridia bacterium | reverse complement strand
TGTAGAGCAGATCCACATACTCCACGCCCAGGCGCTCCAGGGTCTCGTCCACGGCATTGGGGTTCTCATATTCGCTGGGCCACAGCTTGGTGGACAGGAAAATATCCTCCCGCCTGACCTTGCTTTCCTTCATGCCCCGGCCCACGGCCCGCTCGTTCACATAGGCGTTGGCGGTGTCGATGAGGCGATAGCCCATGTTCAGCGCTTCCCGCACGCTGTTTTCCGCGTCCGCGGGAGAGAGCATAAAGGTGCCGATGCCGATGACGGGGCAGGTCAATCCATTGTTCAGCTTGATGGTTTCCATGTTCATTTCCTCCTTACATCAGTCCGATTTGTTTGAGCCACTTTTCAACGTCCTTGTCACAGGTCGCCGCGTCGTCCCCGTTGATGGCCAGTCCCTTGGTGATCCTGGCGCCCGGGCAAAGCCGCTGAATATCCTTCAGGGAATTGGAGAAACCGCTTCCGCCGTGGGTAATCAGCGGGCAGATCGTTTTTCCGGAAAAATCATAGCTTTCCAGGAAGGTGAACACCGCCATGGGCATGGTCGTCCACCAGTTGGGGAAAGCGATGATGACGGTGTCGTATGCTTCCATGTTCTCCACCCGCTCCGTCAGTTCAGGCCGGGCGTTTTCATTGTATTCCTGCTTGGCGATCTCGATCTTCTTCATGTGATCATCGGGATATTTACGGACGGTGTCAATTTAAAACAGATCGCTTTGGATCAGAGCGTGGATCTTCTTCGCCACTACCTCTGTGTTTCCCACATTCAAATTCCGTATGCTGCCATGGGAAAAGTTCTGTCCCGCATGGGAAAAATAAGCGATCAATGTCTTGGCCATGGTTCATCCCTCCTGATGAATGCTTAGAAACTTGCGTTTCTTATTTACAGGTTGAGTATAAAAAGAATCCGCCCACGAAACAATGGGCGGATTTCAGAGATAGGTGGAATAGGAAACCCTTTTTGTCAAATCGTTACTTATAATTTCTGAGCAAATGAATTTGAAGAGAGTAACGCATAACAAGCGGTAGATCAATCACATTGAAACCTGAAAACTGAGGTTATCGAAGATATCATTTGTGATGCCGGACTGTCTGGAAACGGTTGATTCTATATCATTGCGGACCATCTTCCTTCGGGGTGACGGCCTTTTTGTGTTGTTCTGCTATTCCTATATTGTGGCTTCCTGCCGGCATCATCCATCATGGCCATAAAGTTCCTGATATGAGCTGGTTTCACATCTTCGATGTTCAGGATGGTAAGCGTTTTATGTTCAGGCATGTTCTGCCGGGTCCATGCGGAGGGCTGCATGGCAGAAATGTGACAAAAACAGAACTTTTTCTGCATAATCAGCGTGACATACACTTCTAAATCTGATATAGTATATGCACAGGGACATGAACCGGGAAATCCATCCGGTATCTGTCAGTTTGATATGATGAAAGCAGTATACAGATGTTTACAGGCAGGTGAAAAAAATGTAAAGGGAACAAAAGCCAGTTCTATGCGTCTGAAAGTACAGACGGACACGGAAACTGCATATGTGTCCGGAACATAACAGAAAGAACACTCAGAAACACAGGACCAGAACAGGACATAAAGGAGGTACACATCATGAAACGTAAGATGCGCGGATTGGCATGGCTCCTGGCACTCGTTATGCTGTCAGGCATATTTCCCCTTTCCGCCCTTGCAGCAACGGTCACTGATTACTGCAGGTATTATGAGGGGGCGCACCAGTACCAGTGGGTAACTGTCACTGAACCGACATGTACAAGCACCGGGCTGCGGAGCGGAGTGTGCAATTGCGGAATGCAGACCCGTGAAGTCATACCGGCTCTGGGTCATAATTTCCAGACAACCGGCAGCCAGGCCACCTGTACGGCACCCGGGGAACAGGTGGTAAGCTGTACCCGCTGCGGATTAGTTCAGTCAAGGAACTCCATTCCGGCCCTTGGCCACAGCTGGGGGGCATGGAGGCAGAGCTCGCCAGCCACATGTGTCCGTGAAGCGATGATTTACAGGATCTGCTCGAGGTGCCAGGAACGGGAATGGTCACGGGACTATGAAGCAGGACTGGGTGACCACGACTGGGGCGAATGGGAACTGGTCATCGAACCGACGCCGGATGCACCCGGGCTCCGCCGGAGGGTCTGCAACCTCTCTGCGGACCATGTTGAAGAAGAAACAGTAGAATATTACAGTCCTGAACTTCCTGAACTTCCGGATCTTCTGGCTCCGGACGGAACCGGGGCAAGTACGGATACCACAATGCCCTCCCTTGTGCCGGAAGAGTCATATGAAGACAAAAAAGAGCCGTATGAACCGGACGTTACATTGGACCCTGACCTGGTCCAGAATACAACAGAAGCTGTTGTACAGGATACGAATCTGCTGGTGCCTGTAGTGGAAGAAGAGGAAACCAAGGCGTACACGGGCATAAGCGTGGCGCTGCTCCAGCTCACACCGGCCAAAGAGTACTATACTGAAGGCGAAACGCTTAAGTTCAATGTCCAGGTGACCAATGAAAGCTCATTTGACTTCACACGCTGCGGCTTCCGTGTCAAGGTTCTGGGCGGTGAAGGAGAAAAGACCAGTTTCCAGATGACCAATGAAACAGGCGGAGTGGACCCTTCAGCAGGATCATCGGCCGATTATCCGTTTGAATATACAGTCAGTGCAGATGATGTGAAGCGGGGCTACCAGAGTATCAGCGTCAATGGTGTGGACGCTGGTGTCAAGACGGAAAACGGATATGATCCTCTTGCCCCGGTCGTTTCCGGCTACGTGGATAACGGTATGCTGATGTCCAGTTCAGACGTGATCCGCATCAGGATTGCCCAGCCTGAGGACGGCACTGCGGCAGAGGGAAAAATCGGGATTTCACTGAAAGTCACGCAGACAAGTCCTGAGAAACCCTACTACGTCGAGGGTGACGTGATTGAATTTGATTATCTGCTCAAAAACGAGAGCTCCTTTGCCTTCACGAAGCCAAGCCTCATATTCTACTATTACGATGAAAAAGATCTGTCATCTGCAGAATATTATCATGTAGAAAACGCTGTCCCGGCTGGAGAGACTGCTTCTTACCATAAGCAGTATACGGTGACCCATGCGGATGCCAAGCGCGGGGGAACGTCTCTTGGCTGGAACGCGTGTGACTGGTCAGTTGTCGATGAAGAAGGTTACAGTCCCATGTTCCCGGTAGTCAGCGGATACGTGAGTGAGGATAATCTCTGGGTCGGCAACGATGGCAAACATTATGAAGTCAGGGAAAAGGAAGATCAGACTGTTTCTGTCTCTCTGAGCTACACGGTCAAGGAATGGCCAGAAGCCTATCCCTATATAGGCGTTGGCGATAAGGTCGGTCTGGATATGGCACTGACCAACGAGGGCAGCGTACCCGTCACGCTTCTTGGGTATGAAATTGAGGAAAAAACGGTTGTGGACGAAGTCGCATGGACCGATATGGCGAACACAGTGCTGGAGCCTGGCCACACCGTACACTACTGGTACGCTGTTGTCATCACCGGGAATGATGTTTCAGCCGGGATGGCCACTCGGACGATCTGGAACACATTCTCTTACAAAGGAGAGGACGGCTCTGAAGCAACGGGTGAAACCAACCGTGTGAATCCGGGCTTTGATGTCCTGTCTTTACCGAAGGAACCGCAGCTGTACCTCACTGTGGAGATCCAGGACGAGAAGCCTTACTATTACGTGGATGCATACGGATATACAGAGTGCATATCCTATGATCTGCATGTCACCAATACCGGGTCGGAACCGCTGGAAATCGGAGATTACAAAATCCTGATCAAAGGGTTTTCAGAGACAGGCTCCTCGCCGCATATGACGATCTATCCCCTTGAGACGAAGACAATCAGTGGTGTGAAACACTACCACCATGTCAGCGAGATCACACCGGGGACAGAGACGGCTGATTTGCTTGGGCACGTCAATCCCCTGTTTACTGTGCAGGGATTCTATCCATCCAGCCATCTGTTTGCATGCGAATCGAACCCAGCTGAAGCAACGGTCAGGCTGAAAGAGCAAGGCCCGGATCCGGTGCCTGAGGAGGGACAGCCATCTCTGACCATCACAAAGGATGTCACTTCCTCCCCACTGGATAAAAACGGATATACTGCAGGAGAGATTATCGATTACGAGATTCTTGTGGAGAATACAGGGGACGAGCCGATTTATGACATAGATGTCCGGGACGATTTCTATTCAGCAGTCCACTCCAATATGGTTATTGATCATATTGATGTCCTGTATCCCCATTCTTCCCATCTTATCACGTATTCCTATGAGGTGAAGGAAGAAGATATCCCGATGCGTTATGTCACCAACATGGCGTATGCCGATTGGACCGATCCTCAGGGCATTCCTCATGAAAAGCCTTCTGTACATGTGATTGTCCCGTTGCAGAGTGGCGGAAGACTGGGCATAGGGAAAATCGTTTTCTCACCTCCGCCGGATGGCAGAGAATACTTTATTGAAGGCGAAAATATCGTATTCATGGTCATGTTCCAGAACCTGACGAAACACGACTATAACAGCGTGAGCGTATACGATGACCAGAACGTTCAGCAGAAAGGGACTGAACTGCTGGAAAATATCGGCTATTTCGGAGTGAATGGCGGAAAAACCTATTTCCTCAGCTATACCGTGACAGACCTTGATGTCAAGCAGGGAGAAGTGGTCAATACCGCATATTATGAAGGCATGAACATGGAGACCCTGGAATGGGAGACAGGGAGCTATACGATCCGTGTGCCAGTGGGCAGGATACCCAAAGGGTCGCTTCAGGTGACAAAGACAGAAACCAGCAAACCTGCCAACGGAGCTTACTATACGGAAAATGAGACCATTTCCTACTCCATCTCTGTGAGCAATTATTCCGGTGAAGACTATAATGATGTCATCATCCATGACCTGCTTGAGCCGCTTCCCGGTGAGATTGCAAGCATCGAACTGCTGCATAACGGCGAGACCAGAACATATGTGTACACGCACGTGGTGACAGAGGAAGACGTCAGGAGCGTGTACGTGGTCAACCAGGCGGGAGCCACATATGACGGCCGTACCACCCTGTCCAACCGCGTCAAGAGCCCCACGAGCGCTGAGGCGGACGGCAAGATCTTCCTTGGCGAAGGCAAGGACGAAACCTGTATCCGCACCATCCTCTCCGCGGGCGACTATGAGGTCAATTACCTTCTGAAGACCTGCTCTGAACATACCGCGGTCCAGCAGGAAGCGGACAAGATCCTTGAAAAAGCAGGCAATGATGAAGAAGTTCTGGCTGCATGGCAGGAAATACAGAAACTGTGGAGGAACGCGCTCCTTGATGAGTACAGCGAACTGATCAGTCTTGTGACCACAGAGGGTAAAGTCCTCCTGAAAGCGGACCAGCTCCAGTTCTTCTCCTGTCTGGACAGCCTTGAGAAACTTCTCATGGAGAGCCTGACAGAGCTTGAGGTGGCACAGAAAATCGCTGACATTGAAAAGAACCGTGTGGCAGATCTGTGCTATCTTTCCGGACATGCCAATGAAATGCGCCCCGACAGCCTTGTGGGTACCATGTATGAAAAGATCACGGGCGGTGCCTATGCAGAAAACGGCTTCGGCCCGGACTACCAGCTCTACGGTGGCACGCACTGGCAGATGAGACTGAATGAAGCGTTCGGCAGGATCCACAGGAACATCCTCACCAGCCTTGAACAGGCATTGACACGCAATGCGTACGTGAAGGCCTGGAGTGAAGGATGCTCTCTGTGGCGGACGCATATCGATGTGAGGACCAATGCGCTTTATCAGACGGAGGACCAGAACCTGCGCGGCCTCGTTGCGGGCAACCGCATCGCTTTCGAACAATGGCTGGCCGCCCAGAAAGATCTGTATGCCTTCTTCTACCCGGACCATCCTGAGATGGCTGAAGAACTCTCTGCGACAGCCATGCGGAACCATGCCGTTGTGATTGAACCCTAAGACCGGAAATACCCATGGGAACATATCAGCTTAAATGAGGTGGATTGTATGGGAAATCAGGCCATTGCGCTGCTTCTTGCCTGCCTGCTCCTTGGTGCTGGCGCCCTGTGGGGCGAACCGGTGGAAAGGCCGCCGGAACCCATTGCGGAAGAACAGAAGGTACAGGAGACAGAGCAGGACAACGGATTTGCCGGCACATGGACAGTCACACAGGTATCCATGGGTCCCAATACCCAGAAGGCGGAAGACCTGGGGCTGGAAATCTGTTTTGTGCTGCGGGAAGATGGAAGCTGTACGTTCCACTATGACCCGGACCACTTTACAGAAGGGAAATGGAGCATTCAGCTGCCGAACCTGGTGGTCCAGAACATGGTCTGTGCAGTGGGATACAACACGCTGGAACTGAAACGGGACAATATGACATTTGTCTTTGAACGGACCAGCAGATAGACACAATGCCCGGGAGACAGCTTCTCAGCTTCTTCCGGGCTGTTTTCAGGTTTGGAAAAGTGAACAATGGGATGTATAATCAGGGAAAGCGGAGGTGGAAACATGCCATTTCAGATTATCCGGAGCGATATCACGAAAGTGAAAGCCGATGTCATTGTCAACACGGCCAATCCCCGTCCTGTCATTGGCAGGGGAACGGACTGGGCCATTTACCGGGCAGCGGGAGAGTCAAAGATGCTCGAGGACCGCAGGAAGATCGGGAACATCCTGCCCGGCCATGCTGCGGTAACACCGGCTTATGACCTGCCTGCAAGCTATGTGGTCCACACAGTAGGCCCTGTGTGGCAGGGCGGAGGCGCAGGCGAGAGGGACATATTAAGGTCCTGCTACCGTGAAAGCTTTGCCCAGGCACTTTCCCTGAAGGCAGAAAGCATTGCTTTCCCTCTGATTTCAAGCGGGGTCTATGGCTTCCCCAAAGAGGAGGCCCTTCATATTGCTCTCTCAGAGACCGAACGGTTCCTTGAGGACCACGACATGAATGTGATCCTGGCTGTGCTGGACACGGAATCGTTTGTCCTTTCCGAAAGGCTGAGCGGCGCAATCGATTCCTATATCGATGAGCATGGCGCAGATGTACTGGCACGGCGTGAATACGGGGATTTTTTCCCGGAAAGCCGCAGCTTTTCCGCATACCGTGAGGCACTGGAAGAAACTGCATTTTCCAGAAGAGCGTCCGCTGGAGTCAGGAAGTCAGATCAGAAGCATACGGCCATGCCGGATGCCGAGTCGGCCCGTCTGGAGTCGGTTTTTTCTGAATTAAGCGCCCCGAGTCTGTCACAGGACAGCGCAGAGGAAAGCCTGGATGCATTTGTATCCCATGCGGGGGATACGTTCCAGCAGCGCCTGTTTGAGCTCATTGACCAGAAGGGCCTAGATGATGTCACAGTTTACAAACAGGCGAATATTGACAGAAAAGTATTCTCCAAGATCCGCTGCAATGCGGATTACAAACCGAAAAAAAAGACTGCAGTGGCTTTTGCCATTGCCCTTCATCTTGATATGCAGGACATGGTCGATCTTCTTTCAAGGGCGGAGATCGCATTTTCACCAAGCAGCAAGTTTGATCTGATCATCACCTATTTCGTACAGCACAGGAACTATGACATCTACGAAATCAACGCAGCGCTTTTCAAGTACGGCCAGCCGATCCTGGGTGAGTGATCTGTGCTGTTTCCGTCCGGGAAAGCTGCCGGCAGTCTGCAGTCCTTGCACAAGTCTGGTTTTCCGGGACATATGGCCCGTTCCGCTGCCTGAAGGAAAAAAGAGGGAACAGGTTATATGCCGAATGGGAAAACTTCCCTGATATGACTGGAATCAGGGAAAGATGCCCGGAAAAGAATATGGTATGCAGGCATTTACCATACATCTGTTGCAGCGGAACACCAGAGAGGAAAAGGAGGCGGGTTATGCAGCATTTGCAGTTCCCGGAACATGGCATATCTTTGGTATTTTCAGGTGAAGTCACCTTCCTGCACAACGGGGAGGCATGCACCCTGAAGGCGGGTGAAGAAGGCTGTGGTCTGAGGACAGACTATACCGTCGGGCAGGATGGACATTTTGCATCTGTTTGCCTTCGCATCACCAATACGGGCAGGGAACCTGTCAGGGTCCTCCGGACAGAGGTCCTGCAGATGACAGGCAGTGCTTTGCAGACGGGTGTCAGCTGGGACGAAAGCTGTGTACTCATACTGGGGAGGCACAAAAATGACATTCCCTCCCTTGTCACCCTGGGGAGGATGGATGATGCCATGGCAGATGCCCTTGACGGGATGACAGAAAGCGGGGACAGGGCGCAGGGGGACGGAGAAGGGCGGTGCCTGACCAGTGATACCCTGACGCTGCTCAAAGGGAAAAAAGGATGGATGTCCTTTTCCTATCCTGACGGGTCAAAGTATTTCTGCCATACCCGTTTTGCACTGGATGGCTCACAGAAGATCACTTCGGGATGCGAAGTGGACGTGGTGCTTGCCCCTGGCGGGACGCTTGAGGCTGAGAAACTTGTCCTGGAAGTCTCAGACAGATGGGAAGAACTGGCCGGGCACTTTGCACAAAGCAAGGCAGCCATGCTTGGCACGAGAAAGAACCGTCTGCCAAGGCCGGACGTGTACTGCACATGGTATTATTACGGCCTGACTGTGAGCCTTGAGGATGTCAGGGAGAACCTGAGGGCCATTGTCTCAAAAAAACTTCCTTACA
>CAMNGW010000146.1 GCA_946538615.1 uncultured Clostridia bacterium | reverse complement strand
CCAGATAGCCCTCAATGACCCCTTTGACGCTATGGATCCAGGGCATTTCAACGGGCGAGCCGTTGTAGAGGAGAACGATGGTGTTGGGATTGACGGACGCCACGGCGCTTATGAGCGCTTCCTGGGCGCAGGGCATGCGCATATGCGTCCTGTCATATCCCTCGCTTTCAAAGCTGTCAGGCAGTCCGGCGACAATGACGACCTTGTCGGCTCTGGCTGCTGCTTCAAGCGCTTCCTGCCTGAGTTCAGGGATTTCATCAGGCGTGTCAATCCTGTACCCCTGTGCATATGTGACAGACGGGACATCCTTGAGGGCATCCATGAGAGAGGTGACTTTGAAACTGTTGATATGTGAGCTTCCGCCCCCCTGGAAACGTGGTCTGACGGCAAACTCGCCGATGACAAGCACTTTCTCGTCTTTCTTCAGGGGAAGGACATCATCTTCATTCTTAAGGAGAACCATGCAGTCAGCGGCCAGGGTGCCTGCCAGGTCATGGTCCTTTTCCATGTCCCATGGGGTATCGGGCCTTGCGTTTTCCACGTAACGCCGTGTGACCTCCAGGATGTGCTCGCAGCATGCATCCACATCCTTTTCGTCCAGGCGCCCTTCCTGCACGGCCTTGAGGACCAGACGGTCGTTGACGCCGCCTGAAGAGGGCATTTCCAGGTCAAGGCCCGCATGGACGCCTTTGACGCGGTCGGAGACAGCGCCCCAGTCGGACATGACATAGCCGTCAAAGCCCCATTCATTCCGGAGGATGTCTGTGAGCAGCGTGCGGTTCTGGCTGGCAAATTCGCCGTTGACCTTGTTGTAGGAACACATGAACGTCCACGCGTGCCCGCGTTTGGCTGCGGCTTCAAAGGCGGGAAGATAGATCTCGCGCAGTGTGCGTTCGTCTATGACAGAATCAGAAGACATGCGGCGGTGCTCCTGATTGTTGGCAGCAAAGTGCTTTACAGATACACCTATATTTTTGGACTGCGTCCCCTGGATCAGGCTGACAGCCAGCTCACCTGCCAGATAAGGGTCCTCGCTCATATACTCGAAATTGCGCCCGCACAGCGGTGAACGCTTGATATTGATGGCGGGCCCGAGATTGACGGCGACCTTTTCATGCTGACACTGGTCACCGATGGTCTCGCCGATGGTGCGGACAAGGCTGCGGTCAAAGCTGGCCGTACTGGCGCAGGCAGCGGGGAAGCAGACTGCCTTGATGCTTTCATTGACGCCGAGGTGGTCGGCTTTGTCATCCTGCTTGCGCAGTCCGTGGGGACCGTCTGAAAGCATGACAGAAGGGATGCCAAGGCGCTCAATGGGTTTGGTGTGCCAGAAATCAAGACCTGAAAGAAGGGAACATTTCTCTTCGAGGGTCATCTCTGACACGAGTTCACGGGGTGATTTCATAGAAAAGCCTCCTTTGCTTATTGACAACAAGATCATGCATCCTGACCGTCAGGAAGGCCGGAGCCGAGAAGCGAGATCAGCTCATCCTTGGAGAGTGTGAGGAGGGACTCGCCGCGGCCCTCGAGGATGGCATCGGCCAGGTCCTTCTTTTTGTCCTGCAATTCAAGGATCCGTTCCTCAATGGTGCCGGCAGCGATCAGCTTAAATACGGTGACCTGGCGGGTCTGCCCGATTCTGTGGGCCCTGTCCGTGGCCTGGTTCTGTGCGGCGAGGTTCCACCAGGGGTCATAATGGATCACCACATCGGCACCCACCAGGTTGAGCCCTGTCCCGCCGGCTTTCAGAGAGATGAGGAAGACAGGGACATCTTTCACATTGAAATCATGCACGAGCCGCAGACGCTCCTCTTTGCTGGTCGAACCGGTGAGCATGAAATACGGGATCTTTTCACTGGTCAGATCGCCTGCGAGCAGTTCCAGCATGGAGGTGAACTGGGAGAATACAAGCATTCTGTGCCCGCCCTCAATGGCGCTGCGGATCAGGTCCATGCAGGCGCTGCGCTTGGCGCTCTCGCCGCTGTACGATTCATACAGGAGGGAAGGATCGCAGCAGATCTGGCGGAGCTTGAGGATCTCAGAGAGAACATTGAAGCGCTCCTGGGGATTGTCTGCGTCGTGAATCAGGTGCATGACGCGCAGGGCCTGGGCGTTATAGAGCTTGCGCTGCTCTCCTGAAAACACGGCGGTGTGGATCTCTTCGAGCTTTTCCGGCAGGTCCTTGAGCACATCTGTTTTCAGGCGGCGCAGGATAAATGGGGCCGTCATGCGGGTGAGGAGCTCGGTTGCCTCCGGGTCCTGCTCCTGGGAAACGGGGATTTCAAAGCGTTCACGGAAAGCAGGGTAGGAAAAGAGAAAGCCGGGCATGAGAAAATCAAAGATAGACCAGAGTTCGGACAGCCTGTTTTCGATGGGCGTCCCAGTAAGCGCAAAGCGGTGTTTGGCATCAAGCAGCTTGACAGCCTTGGTCACCGCCGAGTTTCCGGTCTTGATGTACTGGGCCTCATCAAGCACCACCACTTCGAAGGGAATGTCTTTAAGGGCGAAAATGTCACGCCTGACGATATCGTAGGAAGCAATGTAGATGTCTGAAGGGGGCATTTTGCGGTCGCGCAGATCGCTGAGCATGATTTCCCTTGCCGCAAGTGTACCGGTGAGCGGGGTGCAGCTCAGTGAGGGCGTGAAGCGCCGGGCCTCCTCCTGCCAGTTGTAAACCAGGGAAGCGGGACAGACGATGAGGAAGGGAAGCTGCGCGCCTTCCTCGCGCAGTGTATAGAGCACAGACAGCATCTGCAGGGTTTTGCCAAGGCCCATATCATCGGCAAGAATGCCGCCAAAACCGGCGGAGATGAGCATCAGCATCCAGTTGAAGCCAAGCACCTGGTAGGGGCGCATGACAGAGGACAGGTGCGCAGGGGCTTTATGGGTGACGTCCCGCATATGGTCCATTTTCTCCAGAAGCGTTCTGAAGACATCGTCGTGGCTGACAGGGACCTGGTGCTTTTCCAGAAGGGCATCGATGAGGTAAGCGCGCGCCTGTGGCATGCGTGCAGTGGAATTGATGATGTCTTCCGGACGGACATCAATGTCCGATGCGATTTGCATCACGGTGTCGAGCTGGTCCCGGATGGTGTCCATATCGACAAATTCACCGCTCCTGAGGCGATGGAAATGGGCCTTGAGCCTGTAGGACTGCACAAGGGCAAGCAGTTCTTCCTGGTCAAGATCATCGGATAACAGTGACAGATTGAGAATGGTGCCATCCACATCAATGCGGAACGAGAAATCCCCGGGCTTTTTGATGTGGAGGTCCGGAAAATCTTCACTGGCATATACCTTGCCCAGTTTTTCCAGTTCCGGCAGGGCATCGTGGAGGATGACATACATGGTGTCCGTTGACTCGGGGCACAGATAGACGGCTTTCTCATCGTCGGAGTCCGGAAAGTAGCGCCGGACGACGGAGAGCGCGAGCTCTTCGGACATGGCATCATGGATGTCGGGCACATTCTCCAGATAAGGGAGCTGATAGCGGTTCTGACCGTAGCGGACAATGGTTGAGCAGACGAAATTGTTCCTGCGCTGCGTTTTTTCAAACGTGAGGTAGAATTCAAACGATGCGGGAACGGACATATCGTCCAGGAAACCGTCTGGCGTATAGTCCATGAGACGGATAAGGGGGAAGGATTCAAGCGTTGGCAGAAGAGACCGGCAGAAGTACATGATCTGGCTCTGCCCGAAGGTGCAGCGGAAATTGCCTTCGTCATCGGACAGTGAGGTCAGGATTTCACAAAGCTTAAGACATTCCGGACTGATCCGCGACAGGCAGGTTTTTTTCCTTTCAAGAAGATACACATGGTCGTCGCCGTAGAGCACAGAAGGCATGTTCCCTTCCAGCAGCAGAACAGGCTGATCGTTCTGTTCAGAAACCGTGAGGGTGACAGGGATCATGCCGGGCCTGGTGCCGATGGCGATGCGCCCTGTGACCTCGTCCGGCTTGTCCAGCACAGGAACGGAGCTGCCGTCGTGCATATCATAAAAGCGGTCAAGGAGTCTCCCGTAGAGGGAGAGGCCGTAAGCCGTTTCATGGGAGAAGCGTAAGCCGGTCATTTTGTATTCATATGCCATGCGGTTGCTTTCATCGCTCAGGAGCGTATAAAGCGGCATGGAAGAGGGCCGCAGTGTATTTTTGCCGAAATCAATCGCACCGGTTGTCAAAAAACAGGTTTTGCGGGTCTCTGAATAGTCGATGATGTCAAGGGGATGGCTGCATTCATGAAAAGATGTCTTATCCTGCCTCAGACGGATGGTGAGGTCAGGGGCATGATTGTCCTGAAAGCGCAGACAGGCCTGAAGGTCCACGGTCTCCTGGCGGTTCGGCAGATACTTGTTTTTCCCTTGCCCGGGCACCAGTTCACTGATGAGCGTGTTGCCGCTGCGGTCGGTTGAGTCTCCTGGGCGGAAACGGATGAGATAATCGAGAACCTTGCGGTAGGCAACAAGGGCATGCGAGCAGAATACAGGGGCTTTGACCGTTTTGCTGTCCGTATAGTTCGTATGGCAGGTGGAGCAGCTCATGCGCGTGATCCGCTCCGGGTCGAGGGTGAACCGGACATTAAAACTGGAGCTGCTCACTTTGCATGTAAGCTGCTGGGGGCCAAGCGCGGGATAAGTGATGGACGTCTGGAGCTTCAGGACGGGACTCAGGGAGAGCAGGGACCTTGCGGAACGCAGGGCGGCTTCTGTGGTCTGTACGCGCTGCAGAATCGGGGTGGGATCAAAAAAGAGATGATCCGGGATCGGGACGTCATCATAAAAGGAAGCGATGGTGGGAGCGGACGCCCGCGACACAGGCTCCGGAACGGGCAGGATGGGTGCATATACAGGGGAGGAGGACTGCTGGTTCTGTTCCGCGCTTTCCCGTCTGGCTTTTTCAGCGGCAGTTTCTCTGTAATTAAAGGAGCCGCGTTCTTTTTCCCAGTGCATGAGCACAGCCGCTTCGTGCGGACAGGGAAAGGAGGAGGAATCCTGGCAGTTGCAGGAGAAAAAGCGCAGGCCCATCTGTTTGCGCACATCCGGGGGAAGAGTGTCTGACACTGAAAATTCACCGGAAGCTTCGGCATAGGATGCCGGGGCTTTGCATTTGCAGCGGTACCCGTTCATGAATTCCCCGCTGGCTGAGGGATCTTCCCCACGCGTGGTTGAAAAGCGGACAAGATGGCCGCTCTGAAGAAGCTTTTTTGCAAGTGAGATGATGCTGTCATCAAAATATAAGCGCCATTTCCAGGTGACAATACGAGGCTGATCCAATCAAAGTCCTCCTGATGGCTGCCGGAGCAGCAAAGTGATTCGTTTCATCATACTCGCTCTGAGCTTATTGTGCAAGGGATAAAATCATGCCCGGAACTTGCGCCGGCTTTTGGATAGGTTTATGATGTCCGGGAAAACAGATGGGCAAAAAGGAGGAACGGACATGTTCTACGAGAAAATGGAAGACACTTACGCTGTAAGGCTCGACCGCGGCGATGAGGTCATGGCCTGCCTGAAGGACATATGCGCAAAGGAAGAAATAGAACTCGGGGAGATCAGCGGTCTGGGCGCGGCCGATCAGGCAGAGATCGGCTTATATTCGGTGAAAGAACAGTGCTTCCATAAAACAGTGCTTGAGGGTGAGATGGAGATCACGTCACTTGTCGGTTCTGTGACCAGACAGGGCAGGGAGGTTTATCTTCATCTGCACATCAATCTGGGTTTCCCGGACGGCTCTGTGCGCGGCGGCCATCTGAGTTCCTGCCGGATCTCGGGAACCGGTGAACTGTTTATCCGTGCGCTGCATGGCAGGATTGGCAGGAAAAAAGATGAGGCAACGGGACTGAACGTATTTGCCTTCGAACATGAGGACGAAGGACGGCCCATGCAAGCCCGGATGCGGTGACCGGGAAAGGGCAGGAAAAGCCGACTGTTTTCTGCATTTTGTGCATGGGTCTTGTAAAAACACCAGGATACGGTTAAAATACCTTTGAATACACAAGACAGGGAGGTATGACATATCCGGACACGATTACAGCCGATTATTCTGTTGCTGGTACTGACAATGCTGGTTATCAGCTGTGCAAACGCTGTAACTTATACTGAGGACGGCGGAATGATTGTCAATGGTGAAGGCACAGATGATTTCGCGGTGGTTGACGGTGTGGATTCTTCATACGATTACATGTCTGTAGTGACGCTGCCCCCGGATGAGCCATCCGGAGAAAAAGGGCCTGGTCCGACCTTTGCCAAAAGCGAAGAAATGGATTTCTATTATGTCCTGGACGACGGTTCCATGGAATATGTCAGGATGGTGAGCCTCGGCACGGTCAATTCGCTTGTCCGGCTTTCCGAGGAAACGGTGCTTGTCAGCACGGGCCGGCTGATGTATGAAACAGGGACGCTCGACGACGAGCACCGGTACGCCATGATCAATGCCCAGAGGAACGGGTATGCCACCATGCACCTTACTGCCAGCGCAAAGTCGGCGGTTGTCAACCGCATTATGACAAACAGGGTTGCTCTGGTGCTGGACGTTGGCACAAAGTACACACGGGTGTGGGTGGATGACTGTGTAGGATATATCCAGACGTCGTCACTGACTTTCCTCAGCGGCGACCGGACCGACACTGCACTGGCAAAGATGTCCATAAATGGAAAGGTCAGGAGCAACAATACCATCAATATCCATATGAACGGAAAGTCCAGGAGCAGAATCCTGGATGATGTGCGCTGCGGGACCCAGATGACGGTCTTTTCTGTGACGGAAGACGGATGGACCGAGGTTGAGACAGACGGCTGGCACGCATGGGTCCTGAGCAAGTATGTCACATATGACGAAGCGGAGATAACAACGGCCCAGTAACCGGGTACGGTACACATAAAAAGCTTTCAGACAGATGCCTGAAAGCTTTTTATGTGCAGTGTTCAAAAGGCCCTCTGGCCACGGGGACCAGAGGACCTTGCGTTTGAGGATTACTCTTTCACGCCGCCCAGGGCAACACCGGCAATGATGTATTTGCTGAAGGCGAAGTACACGATAATCAGAGGAAGGGCTGTCATACTCAGTCCAAGATAGATGGAACCGTATTCTGTGCGGTAGATATCGCCGCGCAGTTCCTGGACCATCATAGGCAGGGTCTTCATACTGGCATCGGAGAGGAGCATAAGGGGTGTCAGGTAATTGTTCCAGCTTCCGATCACAGCCATGATGCCCATGGTCGCCATGGCAGGGACCATAATCGGGAGGACAATGCGGTTGAAAGTGAAGAACTCACCTGCGCCGTCTATACGGCTTGCTTCAACAAGCGAGATCTGGAAATTGGCTTCCAGATACTGCCGGAAGAAGAAGACCGTACTGGCACTTGCAATGGCAGGAATAATGAGAGGAATGTAGCTGTTGGTCAGGCCGAGCTGGTACATGAACATAAAGAAGCCTGTACCGGTTACCTGTCCGGGGATCATGATAATGGCCATGACAACAGCGTAGAGGAACTTGTTCCCTTTGAAATCATATACCTTGAAGCCGTAGGCTGTCATGGCAGAGAAGTACACGCTGAGGATGGTGGAGCCGAAGGCGATAATGGCACTGTTCTTGAAACCGATGGATACATCAAAGTTTTTGGAAGCGAGCACGTCCCAGTTGTGCATCAGGAAGTTGCCCGGGATGACGCTTACAGAGCTCTGGATCGCCTGGCTTGAACGTGTGGCGTTGACAAGCATCAGCCAGAAAGGCACGATGGCGAGCACGCTGAGGAAGGTACAGAACACATAGATCATGCTGCGCTTGCTGTTCTGCACGGCACTGACGTGGAGCACAAAGGCGACCAGCGGGCAGGCAAGGAGAAGGATGAGGACGTAGACATGAAGCTGTGCGTTTCCGTAAGGGAGCTTGATGGGGAATGCGGTGAGACGGACGAGGCTGTATGCAAGAAGGAGGAAGCCAAGGAGATGGGCAAATGACGAGAGGGTATACAGCTTGCTGGCAGGTTTGTCACCTGTGAACATGGGCAGAACAGCCGCGATGATGAACAGAACAAAGGCGGCCCAGATGATGACATAGTAGGCGTCAAAATTGGGCGAATAGACTTTGTACTGGTTGACAACGCTCTGATCAATCTCAAGCGCAGAGGGGAGACGGCCGGGAAGCAGGGAATAGGAAAGGCCTGAGGAAGCTTCTTTGCTGGCTTCAGCCTGCTTGGCGACCAGCTCATCGAGCTTGTCCTGTTCTTTCTGGACCTTGTCACGCTGCTTCTGGATGTCAGCTTCACTCTTCTTTCCGCCGTCGATCCAGCGCTGCAGCTGTGTTTGGGCACTGTCAACCTTGGACTGCTGCTTTTCAATGTCTGCAGTCAAGGAAGCGGAAGAGTTATCGGGGAACGTTGCAACAGGAAGGAACATAGCGACAACAGTAACGATCATGAGGATCAGGAAGATAAGCTTTCTTGTCTTCTTCATCTTATTTCCCTCCCTTAGCGGCACGCGGTTCGTGGTCATTGAGGACCGCACGGATGAGCAGCGAACCTACGATGATAATGGCAAAGAGCACGATGGAAGCGGCGGAAGCCATATTGAAGTTATGGGACCCGGTAAAGCCCTGGGTATAGATGAAACGGGCAACGGTGTTGGTGGTCTCGTTGGGGTTGCCCTGCGTCATCATATGCGGGATATCGAACATGGTCAGACCGCCGACCAGAGAGGTGGTCAGGTTATAAA
>CAMNGW010000145.1 GCA_946538615.1 uncultured Clostridia bacterium | reverse complement strand
CTGCCGGAGAAACACCATGGACGGAAAAAGATTACAGCGATCTGCGCAGCCGCATACATCCGTACACTCCTTTTGACTACGCACAGAGGGATGAACCATAACAGGGTATAATGGCAGGTATGTTAAAGGGTTCCGTTGACCAATCATCACGGTATACCGGGAAAAACACCGGTGATGCGTGCTTTGCGGCGCCAGGGACTGAAGTCAGAGCTTTATCAGTGACGGTGACGGGGTATGGGCGCGTTCATCAGTATGAGGAAGAAACCTCTTCTGACAACACGCTGCGTAAACAAGACAGGTTCAACAGAAAAAAGGCGGCAGATACCTGTCTGGCATCAGCCGTCATTTTTCTGTTTGATTTTCTTCCGGTTATCTTTCCCTGCTATTTATTGAAAAGCAATGTATTGAACATGGCGGGAAAAAAGATGATAAGGCAATAGGCTGCGCAATCCCATGGTTTTCTGTTCAACTGTTCATTTTTAAGGGGCGGAAACGCATCCACAGGGATTCATCTGGCAGATCATGAAAAACAGACATCAGATTGTAAAAAGGCTGGTAAGCACAGTTGTATAAGACAGTGGTGACAGGAAAGGGACATCCCATCAGAGGTGCAGCCGGGCATTCAGCCGTACCGTTTGCTCAGTGAATGCTGCCCATACACCCGCGTATTCTGGTTCCATGGCCATTCCTGTCAGTGTTTTATTCGTCAGGGCCTTGTGTGGAAATCCAGTCAATTCCGTTTTCCGTGGCAAATTCCCAGGCACAGCTGTTTTCATCCACCCACAGTGTCAGGACGGGGTCATTTTCAAATGCATCCCCTGCAATAACCGTCACACTTGCAGGAATCCGGACCACAGCAAGCTGTTCACACCCTGCGAATGCCTTCGGCCCAATTTCCGCCACGTTTTCCGCAAGGATGACCTGACTGGCGGCAATGGATGCAAAGGCTTCCTCCCCAATCACGGATACAGAGGAAGGCAGACAGAGCATGGTTCCATGGTCTATGGAAGCACAGCCTTCCAGAACAATGCTGCATCTCCCGCACTTCATGCCTTTGGCTGTGCCGTCTTCTGTCTGTGTGGCGGGAACGGCCGGGACACGGACAGGATCATGGCCCAGGGCAGTGACCGTGCCTGTGCGCGTCTGTACCCCAAAAGTCTCTTCAGCAAAAGAAGCGGTATAGAGAACGCTGCCTTCTTCGGTACATGTGGGGGCAAGGACTGTGGAGGGAACGGTCGCCACTCTCTCCGTCTCATATTTGAGGGTGTACCGGTTCTGATGATAGGCAAGAACGGAAGAACTGTCATCTGACCAGACATACTGAGGCACAGTAAAAACCGCATCATAGATCAGGAAGGTGTCTGAATCTTCTGTGCCCTGGGCCACAATCTCAGCGGGTGTGAAGAAAGCATCTCTCCCAAGAGAGTACCATACATCCGCATGGCTGCCGTGTGCTGCAGGGAAGACAGTTCCCTCTGTCAGGAAAGCGCTGCTTACCTGAAGCTCCACAAGCGCGGTGCAGTCCTGAAAAAAAGATCCCATGGAAGCGCCAGACACGCTGTCAGCTGCAAGGTGGAGGATCTGCACACTGGTCATTCCTGCAAGGATATTGCCTTCAATCTGTACATTTTTCTGGACATACAGCCTCTGGGTGGCTGCCTTGAAGACAGGCGTGGAACCGCTTGCGCGCAGCACGACGCTCAGGGTATTGCCATGGACCACAGCCTGGGACGGCACTACAACGTAGGATTCATAGCTTGTGTGCTGCAGCAGGACACATTTCCCGTTTTCCACCTGATAGGACCAGGAAGACAGCCACTCATCCGTCACATCTTCCTTCCCGTAATCTGCACTGGCCGGTGCCAGAGCGGATGCGCCCCACAGGCTGAGGGTCTTCGCATTATATGAATACATCAGTCCATTCTGGGAAAATTTCCGGAAATAATAGAACCCGTCTTCATCCAGCCAGATCATGGACTTGAGGAACAGCCCGTCCGGCTCCCCCCATTTCCCACTGTCACAGTTGGTGATATCGGCCACATAGTTTTTCCCGTCCTCCATCTGGACGATGTTCCACATATGGTTGCCGGATGTCCTCCCCACCTGCAGCGTGCCGGTCACTGTCCGGCACTTCAGGGGGGAAGCGTCATCGTAGGAGAGGTCAAAAAGATACTGGAACGCCTTGGCATATCCCTCGCATACCACATTCGTAGCCGGGTCGCCATCAAAAACATAGATCAGCTGCCAGGGGTCACCATAGGGCGTCGAGCCGCCTTCAGCGGATGCATCATAGGAGACGAGACTGCAGATGGCATCCTTGTAAGCAGTCAGCCTGCTGAAATCTGATTCGGACTTATGGGACTGGACAATCTGTCCTGCGTTTTCAGCCGCAGTGGAGACAGAAGCAATTTTCTCAGTATTGAGGACATACTCTCCGCCATTCTGATAAGCCTGTGCCACCTTCATCTGAAAGACAAAGACACAGGACGGATCCTGGAAATAGAAATAGTACGCACCGGTGGACGCGTCTCTCCCGACATACAGCTTGTTCATGCTGTACAGGTAGCCCTGCACTTTGTCGTACCAGAACAGTTCATAAGGATAGTCGGCCTGCAGGGCAGAGACGATCCGGTCAATGCTGCTGCCCACCATAGCCGCAGTCATGGCACTGACTGCCGCCTGATTGACGGCGTTGTTGACGACTACAGGTACGCCCAGGTCCGCCTCCGTCCATTGGTTCTTCTGTGCATAACCCATGTCAGAAAGGCTGAGGAGGATATTGGAACTGCTTTGCTGACCGGCAGCGATCCGGGTTATGGCCTGACTGAGCGCGTCATAGACAACACGGGACTGTGCCTCAAGGGCCTGCCTGCCCTCGCTTCCCCGGCCGCGCCGGTCCTCTTTGCCGCCAAGCTTGAGCATGTACCCATAGAGCAGGTCATCCCGGGAAGTACCGGATGACTGGGAACCATGGACCTCAACGGGGACATTGAGATCGAGGCGCGCCGTTTCTTCTGCAAAAGCAAGTCCCGGCAGGACAGAAAGCATAATGAGTAAGATGGAAAGAGTAAAACAGGTCCGCATGTGTTCCTTCTCCTTCTCGATGTGTACGGCAGAAATAAGGTCAAGGTCCTGGTGTATACTGCTTGACAGGCATCCCGCCTTGCCTTATGGGAAATCCGGGATCATTCCGGAACGCTTATCGGTTAAAGTATAGCATCCTGCCGTCATGAACACAATCCGGACAGGTACGCATTTGGGCAGCGCGCAGGTCAGGCACATGGACAACCGTTACAGAAAAAGGCACGCGGACTCTTACGGCTTGAGTTCTTTTACTGCTCTGGCACAGTGATTCCTGCTTCCCTGTCTGTGTGCGTAACACGAAAGGGGCTGATCCCTTAATGAATGGCGGATCCGCTTTACCATCCTGCCCGGTCCCTGAAGACACCATGCCGGTCGGACGGCACGTCATCCGGGACCTGCACTGTCCACCCATGGTCGGAGATGCGGCCCATGTAAGAGCTGCAGCCATCGATGCATGCAGGTCCTGCTGTACCTCCAAGCTGCTTTTCCGGTTCTGCAGGATGCAAAGTCCGCCGGAATATCATTTCCTGATTCCCATCACGCTCTGCAGGGCTTTTTCATCTGCTGTGGGATAAAACTTACGGAGCTGGTCAATCATCCTTCTCCAGGAAGCCTCCGGCGTTTCGCTCAAGCTGTTTACCACATCGTATCCCCATTTGCTTTCCGGTGTCATCAGGGAAGCCACGTGCCATCCGTATTCGTCACCTTGCCTGTTTACCCTCCGTCTGAAATGGCTCATGAGAAGGAAAGTGTGCATCTGCAGGTCTGTCAGCGCGCCTTCAAATCCCTTCTCCAGCGCAGCCCTTTTCCGGATGTCGCTTGACAGAAGTTCCGGTCCGATGGCGTCATCGTTCAGTGCAAAAACATCCAGGATCCGCTTGCACCGGCTGTTCATCTTCCCATCCTCATAGTATCCTGCATAATCGTATCCGTCCCGGCGGTAATTCGCGAAAGCAGGGAACCATTCTCTGGATACAAAACCGGCCTTCTTATCGAAAAATTTCCCATAAGCCACACGCGGGTCCTCTGCCAGTATCTGCCTCCATGCCCAGGGATCTGAGGATATGTCGTCTGACCACCAGTCTGAAGGTACTGTATGCTCTTCCACAGAGAATCCCGGAATCTGGTTCTCAAAGAGCGGTAAGAACCCTGTTTTTTCCACAAGTGAAACCAGGTCCTCGGGGCAGTGCAGACATGCAGGGTCATTTCTGCTGCACCCATGCATGATCCAGTCGCCATCAGCCATTTCAGGTACCTCCATTTTCCGCTGTCCCATTGCTGAGGGGACAATCCTGCATCTCATATGATCATCCAGCCAACAGTTCCCCCTGGCAGCCGTGGAAACCGGACCGGCCAACTTCTGTTATTCTTTCTTTTTTCCTGCTTGCAGTCCATTTTCAGGCCGTTTCAGGTTCTTCTGCGGCTCTGCAGCTGTATCCGTTCCCTGCCCAAAACAGCGCGGGGCACACGCCATAAACATCCGGCGTGTCAGCAGCATCAGGATGACTTCCGTTCCTGTCTGTGCAGCGGTCCATAGCATACCATGACAAATTGTGCCAGGTTGGAAGATGGAATGCGTGAGACGTTTTTTCATGCTGTCCCATTTTTGTGGAAATGGCAGCTGAATACAGGATTGACAATTTCCGGTCATACTGCTATCCTTTGCCTGTCCGCCGGGACTTTATGCTGTGGATTAGGCCTGTGTACCACACACGGGCCTTTATTTTTTTGCTGGAGGGTATTTTACCATGCGGAAAGATGTTCCGAAGCTGTTCTGCAGATATGCGCTGCCGCAGATGTTCGGCCTGCTGTTCAACTCAGTTTATTTCATCGTGGACGGCATGTTCATCGGAAACCGCCTTGGCAGAGAAGCCATGGCATCTGCAGGCATCGCTGTTCCCATGCTTGAGCTGATGATTGCCCTTTCAATGGCCATCACTGCAGGAAGCGGTGTCATGGTTTCCCTTTCCCTTGCCAAGAAGCGTCCGGAGGAGGCAAACAGCAGCTCCATGCACGCTCTGTTCACTGCAGCTTTCGTGGGGACCGTGCTGGCCATTTCCGGCAACATCTTTATCCGTCCCCTGTCACGTCTTCTGGGCAGTACGCCGACCATACAGCAGGACGTCGAATCCTATCTGTCCATTATCCTGTCACTGTCACCTTTCATGCTCCTGAGCTTTGTGATGGGCGGTCTGGTCCGGGACGACGGACATAATGTGCACGCCATGGTTGCGCTGACTGCGGGTTCGCTGTCCAATATTTTCCTGGACTGGCTGTTTATGTACCCGCTTGACATGGGGATCGCCGGAGCCGCCCTGGCGACTGCGCTTGGACCGCTCCTCAGTGATCTGATCCTGCTTCCCCATTTTCTCCTCAGGAGGGGCACACTGCATCTGTGCAAGTTCCGCATCCAGCCGCGGCTGATTGGGCGGATGGCCATACTTGGCATCCCCTCATTTGTCATGGTGTTTACCATTGGGATGGTTACCTTCATCACCAACACATCCATCGGCTGCCTCAGCATGGGAGAGATTGGCCTGGCTGCCTACCTGCTGACCGGCTACCTGATGCTGATCATACTGACGCTGTTTCTTGGGATGGCGGAGGGGCTCCAGCCTGTTTTCAGCTCCATGAAAGGCAGCGGTGACAGTGCCGGGCTGCAGTCCATGCGCCGTTTCGCTGGTCTCGTTTTCGTGTCAGCGGGTCTTATCTGCTACATCCTGATCTTCTTTTTCTCCGACAGGTTCTATGGCCTTTTCACAGCAGGTGACCAGGCATTGCTTGCCTTCACATCCAGTCACAGCCGGGCATACTTCTCCGGTTTTGTCTTTGCAGGGATCAACATTCTCTTCATATCTTTCTGGCAGTCTGTTGAGGAGACCGGAAAGAGCATGCTGATCGCCCTGATGAGAAGCGCGCTTCTTCCGCCGTTGTTTATCATTCTGCTTCCGCTGCTGCTGGGCCAGGACTGGTTCTGGTTCGGTCATTCAATCAGTGAACTCATTACAGCATTTCTGGTGCTTTTTCTGCACCATATGGAGCGTGCTGGGGACCGTAAGTGCTGAGCATGTATGCTGTTGCATACCTTGCTTATGCTCTGCGCCTGTATTGTGTAAGCCTTAGCCGAATGAAAAACAGGAAGCGAATCATATTCCCAAGGACCGCCTTTTCTGTCCAAGGGAAAGGCGCAGACATTGCACAGGCTTTTATTCACAGACTGGCTGTTGGATGCTCCCCGACCTGCCAATGACTGTATATTTCATTCCATCTGCTTCGTGGACAGACTTGTACAGGCAGACTTCCCGTACGGTCATGGTTGCCGGTGCCACCGGAACCGCCGACAGGACCCGGCTGTCCTGAAAAACAGGTTTCCGGACCAGCGTGATGTGCGGGCTGAAAGGCTGCGGATCATACGGGATCCCTGCCCCGTCCAGTTCATGCCGTACACGCCGGGCAAGATCATCCAGCGCAATGGACGGCTTTACCCCGGCCCATAGCACCTTTGCCTCAGGAAATATCCCAAGATGGGACAATGTCACAGAAAATGGCTTGTCTATGGCAGGAAGAATACCGGTCGGGTCCTCCGGCCATTCTCCGATAAATGCCAGGGTCAGATGGAGGTTGGACGGAACAAGGTAACGTCCTTCCACTCCGGCAGCCTTCAGCAGCTCCTGTGTCCGGGCAAGTGACTCACGGAAATCAGGTTCCGGCTCAAGGGCAATAAAAAGGCGCATGTTCAGTCTCCTTTGCATCCATGGCAGTATCCGTAGTACCAGCATTCATATGGATCGGTGCACTGTTCACCCGGCTCTGCCTGCACCTCTTCCGGTTCCTTCTGCATCCGGTTGAGGGCCCAGATATTCTCATTGATCCAGCGATAATAGCCTTTGGCTTTTTCAGTTATTTCGACGGGCACAAATGGGCTCTCTTCATCCGGGCCGTGCGTGACAATGAATATACGGTCGATTTTTACACCGCACCGTGAAATAATATAATACTGGAACCCGGCGTCTCTGATAAACTGTTCGTGGACTTCCGGTGCATTTTTTACTTCATAGAAATCATGACCGGTTTCTGTCCTGCGCAGGATGTCCACCGCACAATAGTTGTTGTAATTGCTGAAAGCCGCCTCGCAGATCACGCCGACATCCCTTGCAAGCGCGTCCCTGGTTTTTTCCAGCATTGCCTTCTTGTCAGGGATTTGCTTCCCGGGAAGGTAAACTGTCATTTCTTCATAAGGTCCGAACATCCCCATGGCACGGTCGCCAAAGTCATTGCCGGCGTCCAGGCGTGCCTGGATTTCCGGAGGTATGACCCGCAGACCGGGTCTGTGCTTGTCGAGCCAGAGCATCTTACGGCACTGCATGCCGCGCATAAAATCTGTTTTCGTGATAGCCATCTTTGTATCGCCTTTCCTGTGTCCCCTGCCCGTTTCCGGCCTTGCATCGCGCGGACCATTCTGCCCGGTCTGCCATCTTCTGTTTCAGCTGTTTCCTGTTATTTCTTCCTGAATGTCTGCTTCCCTGTCTGAATCCGCAAAGGCTGAGTGTCACCGTCAGAATGTCCAGTGCGGCAAGATGAAGGACATCAGGTCCGTCAATTTCCGCTGCGGAAACATGAAAACGGTCCTGCGGCTCTGATATCTGCTTTTCCTCCGGACAGGGTATCCGGGGGGCATGCTGGCTGGACGCCATCGCTGTGAAAATCATTCCAGAATCCGTGTAAGCAAGCCGCTGGCAATTATCTCCATATCTGCTGAGCTGGGGTTCTGATCCACACATCAGTCCCGGAGAAAAACCTGCCTTTTCAGTGAAACCCTCAGAACCCTTTCTAATGATACGGACCCGGCTATGTGACTGCATTCCTCAGAGCACTTTGCACATCATATAATCGTTTGCATAGCTGCCATCCGGATATTTCATGCCATGCGGTCTTGTGCCGTAAACCTGAAAACCATATTTGACATACAGATTGATCGCCTGACGGTTGGTGCTGACCACTTCCAGTTCAATCTGTTCAAACCCGCTTTGCCGGGCATGGGCGATCAGCCGTTCCATCATGGCAGAACCAATACCCTGCCGCCAGAAATCCTGCCGGACTGACATGCCCAATGTGGCCCGGTGGAGCGTGCGGCTCTTCAAACCCATTGGCATCACATCGCTCACAGCAGCGATCTCTCCATTGATTTCCGCGAGGATCATAAGTGCCCTGGGATCGTCCCGGCGCCGTCTTAACACTTCCGCTTCTTCCTCCACGGAATAATCAAATTCCTCCGGTGCACGGAGAAGGTATGGTGTTTCCCCCAGCATAATCTTCATATATGCGATCATCCGCTCTGCATCCTCTGGTTCCACAGAGCGCAAAACGCATGTTTCCCTGTTTTTCAGAAGAATGGTTTCCCTTGCCATTTTCATGGTGTTCTCCTCCGTCATCCTATGCTATTCAATCCCTCATAAAGGTCATTGAAGGATTTGCCTTTGCGGCACCTGCCATATGAGAATTCCTTATTCTCTCCGAATTCCAGCAAAAAGCATTTGGCCAGTTCCTCAACGGTCTGTTCAAGGGTGGTGAAAAATTGCTGACAGGCAAACCCATGCGCTGGTGAACCTTCCTCAAAGCAATTTGCGATGAGCGATTCCGTAACCTGATCAAGCGGGTACATTTTGATGTGCATCAATTCGTGTACGATGACTTCTTCAATGTTTTCCTGCGTTGGGCTGAAAGTGTTCAGCATCAGGATCGC
>CAMNGW010000144.1 GCA_946538615.1 uncultured Clostridia bacterium | reverse complement strand
CAATATTATGACAAACAAGAGAGCTATTCTGGAATAATCCAGAATAGCTCTAACACTGTATGGCCTTCTTTTTTTATTTTACCCTCCAATTGGATGTGTCATTCCTCTCATCAGGTTATGCTTTTCTGTATGCATCACATTTTTCAGTCACCATGAACTCAGTCTCAAAAGGAGTTTCACGGATTCAGGATAAACCCAAAGAAGGCGGAACGACGGGCTCCTGGGACAATGGAGCGTCAGGTTCCTGGGAAGAACCCGGCACGGGCTCCTGGTAAGCAGCTGTTTCCACAGCTGCGTGCTCTCTCATATGACAGATCTGTCATCTCACACCTTATGAATCCGAATGCGTCAACGCCGATGTTCGGATTTTTTCTTTTGCCCTTTATTATCCTGGCTTCCCACAGCGGGAAGGGACCCTACGCCCCGACAAAAACAGCCGTCGGGAACGCTTGATTTCCAGGGACTATGGCGGTCAGATCCCGAATGGCTGATTTGTGTAAATTCGGAACACTTGGCATGCGCGTCACTTCACTTCCCCTATAAAAACCAAATCAGAAAAAATAGGGGTTGAGGCGTTTGTGCTCGGGGTCCGCACTCACCCACCCGTTGGCACCTGGTCATTTCCCTGCACCTGTCCTGAAAGGCAGCACGACAGCCAATTGAACTTATACGGTTAAGTCTTTAATAATGAACAGATCAGACCCAAGTAAGCAACAGTCAGCGATGCAGACTCATCAGCAAGACCTGTCTGTCCGGGGCCAATGCAGTACGTGCCATGCATGGCCAGTACCGGGTACTGCCTGCTGGCCAGCCTTTTCCGGTCTGAGATTTCCTTCTCCCGCTGTTCATTGTGATGCGGACCGGCACATTTATGTCCTGACCTGCCCAGAACAGAAAAATCGCCCTCCCGCCCTTCTGTACAGACATGTTCCGGCAGACATGAAAAGATATTTCCCGCCTCACAGAGCTCTTTCTCCAAGTCATGAAACCCCTTTGACTTCATGCGTTTCTGGCTCTTTTGCTCAGGAATGCATCAGCAGGCAAAAAGTCCCTGCATCGTCAGCAGAAGCAGGGACTACCTGGTTCTATGGCAGAACAGTCACTCTGCGCCGTAAGTGCAAAACGAGCCAATATCGAAATCAGCCATATTCAGCATCGTCACATTCCCCTGCAAATCTTCATACAGATAAACAAGGGTATAAGCAGGTTCTGCATCCGTACCAGGATATGCTGTTTTGCTCAGGCAAAGGAACGCATGGTTCTTTCCGGCGACAACCTGAGAGCCAAGATATGCAATCGGGACAGGAACAGCCCCGTCCAATGAGACTGTGCCCTTTTCGAAAACCATCCGCAAATCTTCAGTGATGGCAGGATCAGCAGAAACCGACCAACCGCCAAGCATGACGCTGCCGGGACCGTCTAACATAATCAGCTCTTCAGTCACCAGATAGTAATCCGCCAGCCCATATGCCGTATTCCCGGATTCGGACTGCAGCCATCTTGCCTGAAAGTCATATACTCTGTCCGGCTTAAGCGTAAACTTCCCGCCATCTTTCCGGATAACAATTTCCGGGTTATATTGATAATCATCTGTATGATCCTGGTCTGCAAATACAGCAATATCCCAGGAAAAGACAATCAGTTCATCCGGCGCAACGCCATTCCATTCCACTGTGTATGTCTCATCGTCCATCAGATAAACCGGAGTCAATGAATGAAGAACAGCGGGATCTGTCGGTGCCATTCCGCAAGCTTCAACGCCTGTCCACTCACCTGCCTCTCCATCAGGATATTCCCAGGAATAATTGGCTGTCACAGGTGTTTCGGTGATGCTCTCATTTCTCAGCCTCAGTGCCGGAGGTGTTTCGTCCCCCACAGCTGAGACAGCACCCATGAGCAGCACAGTGGTAATAAGCAGAGCAAAGATAAACCGCATAACAGATTTCCTCCTTTACTGTGTCATTTCCATTTTCTGGTAATCAGACGATGCAAATGCACAAAAGTTCCGCTGATGCAAATTTTTTTCTGTCTCACTGCTCTCACGGGCAAGCCTGTGATGTCCTGTCCTGCTTGCCAGGTGTACCCTGTAAACGTACTGCGCGCCACAGGCCATCAGAAGACTTTCAAAGAAGGGCCGGGGTCCTCTCCCTTGCTGAAACAGGATGCTGTCAGCTTATCTGTCAGCGGGAATCTGTTCCGTTCACAGCGTTATACCACACAGTCCTGCGTGACGGTTTCGGACTGCCCGCTAGTATAGCTGTGGCAATGCCGAAATCTTAAGACCGGAAACAATGAAGGCATCCGAATACATCATAATCCATCTTACCGTCTTACACGCAGACGTATGCGGGAACTGCCATGTATGGCCGGCAAAAACGGATTTTTCGCTGTTTGCACTTTCTCCTGATTATTCAGCCAATCCAATTCCCTTCAGCCAATTTGCCACATCTGCTCCGGTGCCTTCGGTATCATTCTGGGTCTTGCTGCCGCGTACGGCCAGCCCCTTGAGTACGGCTGCGCTGGTCAGCTTCCCCTCGATGTCCCGCTGGCTGTGGGCCTGACCGCTGCCCTCATGCGTATTGAAAGGAACCACGGTCTTTCCTGTAAAGTCATAGGCTTCCATGAAGGTATAGACGATGTTCGGGATCTTGCCCCACCAGATGGGATAGCCGATAAAGACAGTATCGTACTGGTCCCAGTTTTCAATCTCTCCCTCATATTCCGGGCGGGCATCTTTCTGCTGTTCCCTTGTGGCAACATCCAGGCAGGAATCATAATCTTGCGGATAGGGCACAACCGGAACAAGTTCGAAAACGTCTGCGTTCATCTGTTCCGCGATGATCCTGCCCATTTTTGCGGTATTGCCTTCTTCAATCACGCCCACATTGTAATTCTCACCAGCGTGGGAGAAATAGACCACAAGCACATGAGCAGGAACCGCTTCGGCAATTGCGGGGACGACAGCATACAGCAGCATAACGGCAAGAATCAGGGAAATCAGCTTTTTCATGGTCGTTCTCTCCTTATCGGGTAAAGTTCATTGCGATGAGTTCTTTTCCTGTGCAGGCAGCGGGATACCCGTCCGTTCGCATGACGCCTTCAGCTTCAGGCTGCACACGGCCTCCTCCGGGGTGATGCGCAGTGCCGGAAGGAAACCGCAGGCGCTCGTACAGGAAATATCTGTTCGTCTGTTCCGGGGGTGGAAACGGTTACAGCGGCGGTCCTGAAAGAAAATGGACCGCCTTCCGTATGCCGTGACCAGACCATATCCACCCGGACATCATGCTGACCGCGCCATTCCCTTTCAGCGCTTTCATGCATTCCATCAGGGCCCCTGATGGTGACTTCCGCCGGTCAGGACCATTCTCATGACGGCCACGGCTTCCGGGTTCCACGCATTCAATACGTGCTGGCTTCCGACAGCGTGATCTTCCAGCTGCCCTCTTTTTTCATCAGTTTCAGGTCCTGCTCCAGGCACCAGGTGTGCCAGCCGCCGCCGAATACTGCTGCACGGACCCTGCTCCTGCCGTTCAGGATGGCTGTGTCTCCATTCACAGTAACTTCCATGCTGTCATGCTCAGCAGTTCCATAATTCAGCGTGCCATCCGCAACAGCTTTCAGGAAAGCTGCCTTGCCCTGACGCATCCCGGTCATGTGCACCAGCACAAAGGAACCATCCAGAATCCGGGACAGCGCAGGGATGTCCTTATCAGCCATGGCGCGGTTCATTTCCTGATAGACCGCCTGGCAAAGTTCACAGTCAGACATTTTTCTTTGCCCATGCCGCGACTTTGCTCTCGCTCTGAGCAGCCTCCGCGCCATGAATGGAAAGGCCCGGTGCCACCGTCGCACCCTTGCAGATCTTTTTCAGTTCGCGCTCACTGCCGCCCATGCCGCTGCCTTCATTGGTGCAGAAAGGTACGATCTTTTTCCCGCTCAGGTCAAAGTGTTCCAGGAACGTGTACACACACATGGGCATCGTGCCCCACCAGTTGGGATAGCCCACGAAGATGGTGTCATACTGGTCGATGGATCCGGGGTACTTTTTGAGTTCGGGACGGGCACCTTCCCGCAGCTCAGCTTTGGCCTCTTCGATGCAGACCATGTAATCCTTGCTGTATTCGCGGACGGTTTCGATCTCAAACAGATCGCCGCCCACAGCCTTCTGCACAAACTCCGCTACGCGTTCAGTGTTTCCTTTGCTCAGATCCACAACACTGCCGTTCCAGTAGTTCTGTCCTTTGCGGGAGTAGTATACGATCAGATTTGCCATATCAATTTCCGCCTTTCTGCTGTTTATCTTCTTTCTTCCGCAGCGCGATTTCCATGCTGCACCTGTATTCTAAAAAGAAAAATGCCCGGGATCAATTCAGATTTCCGGGCGTTTTGATAAGAAAAACTTATTTGATGTTCTGCCGCAGCGCTTCTGCAAACTCCCACTGCAGGGAAGAGTCGCTGCTCTCCGGCCAGAAGGCAAAGATCTTCCGGGCCAACCGCGTGTCCCCCCGGTACAGCGGCAGCAGCACTGTGCCGCCATCCGCTGGCATATCCGCATCGCAGGGATAGAAGCCGATCCCTGCTGCAGCGTTCATACGGGCTTCATCCACATTTTCCGTAAACAGAAAGCTGGACTGCATACCCATAACGTCCCTCCAGTGGGCCGCCTCGTTTTCCCGCTGTTCCGGGGAGGTGACCAGAATGCAGAACCTGTCCCGTATGTCCTCAAGTGCCGCGCGACCAGAAGCAGCCAGCGGATCATCCTTCCGCATCAGGGCGAAGAGCGGCTGTTCTATCAGTTCTTCATTGATATACTGGTCCGACAGGGCCCGCCACTGGTCGTTGACCACCAGATCCAGCGCTCCCTCATTCACCGGATGAAACAGTTCTTCATGGGTGCCCGTGGTCAGGGAGAGCCGCACATGGGGGTGTGAGACCGTGAAGCTCTGGACAGTCCTCTGGATGATTCTGGCGCTGAAACCGTTCAGTACCCCGACACGCAGCCTCTGATACTCACCGCTGGCGATGCGCCTGACCTCCCGGATGGTACTGTCCAGGGCCTGCACCTGCTTCCTGGCCTGCTCATAGAAGTACCACCCTGCGGCTGTGACCGTGAACTTCCGCCCATGGCGCTCCAGCAGAAGAACCTGAAGTTCTTCCTCAAGTGCCCTGATCTGCTGGGAGATGGCAGACTGGGAAATGTGGCAGGCTTCACCCGCTTCAAAGAAGCTGCCTGTTTCCACCACGGAGATAAAGTAGCGCATTTGACGGTGCATCCGCATCACTCTCTTTTTCTTATTTCCAATGCTTATTTTACAGGATTGCATGCCGCTCATCAATCGCCGTGCCACAGTCTGTGTAAGGTCGGGATAACTTCCTGAAAAAATCGCTCCTGAAATCCCTGATTTACAGCAGGCAGAAGCTTTTTGCGCCCGATTATCCGAAAGCACTGACACGCTGTGCCTTCACCCACCGGGCCGCCCACGCATCAGCCTTTCCCGCATTCGCTCAGGGAAAACATCGTCCGCCATGAGGTCACTTCTCAGGACCCGACAGCCTGTTCAGAGGTACTCTTCCGTCCTTCAAAGGATGGTGCGTGGACCGCCCTGAAAAAAAGGACCGCACCCTGTATAGGGGCGGCCCAAAATGGTCTCAGTGATCGGCCAGCCAGGCATCATCGATGGGCACAAAGGTCAGGCCTTCCGTGGCAAGCGCCAGGGTTTCTGCAGCAGAGCCGATGAAACCGTAGACATACTGTACGGCGCTGTCTGCAAAGGCGTTCCCGGATATGGATACCACAGAGTCCGGAATGATGACCGCCTCAGCCGTAACGCCGGAGAAGGCCTCTTCCTCTATGGTGAGCAGTCCATCCGGAAGCTTCAGGACACCGGCCGGAGCCGGCACGAGCCATCCGGCAAAGAGGGTGGTGTCAGCTGTGACCGGGGTTCCAAAGCTGAACAGGGCTCCCTCTGCACAGTCCGCGTCCATGTACCAGCCGGTGAGCACCGCGCCGGTCCTTACAGGGGCAGCGGGTTCCGTAGCCGTCCCACCGCTGTGCAGGGTCTGGGCTTCCGGTTCCGGCGCACCGCCCCGGGTGTCGAAGGCGATGCTGACCGTATCAGCCCCGCCCGCTTCATACACAGCGGTCAGCCGTATGTCCCCATCCCCATCTTCCACTGTATACACCAGGGTGCTTCCGCTTCCCAGCGACACCTCGTCCCCGTACAGGTTGAGGTCAAAGCCGGTTCTGTCGGAGGACCACCACATACTGACTGAGCACGGATACCAGGCGGTAACATGGTAGCCGGGATAGTCCGGAGCCGTGATGACAATGGTGTCCCCGTCCAGTACAAACGGTGCTTCGTCCCAATCCTCTTTGTAATGCACCGCGTTCTCCGGCCCGATCGTGAACGCGCCGGTATCCTCCCAGTAGCCATCTGTCACATCGCTCATGGGCTTCTCATCGGCCGCGTTCCATGTATACAGCGTCACCAGATGGGAGCTGATATGCTTCTGCACCATGAGCTGATGGGTCTCAGGGCAGTAGTAGAAGTCAAACTCCGCGCCGCCGTACTCCTCATCCACCCATATGGGGCAGCGCCCGCCTTCCTGCAGCGTCATGGCCGTATCCACCGTCACAGGGGATGTGCCCCAGGTCTGCCCGTCACAGCCGATATAGAAGGAGGGACTCCCGCCCGAAACATATGCAGAGGCCCACAGCGTGGTGCCGCCGGGGAAGCTGTACGGGTGGACAGGCGGCTCACTGCCGCCGCCTTCGCCCATGCCCGGTTCAGCGGATGACGGATCTCTCATCGATACCGGATAGTCCCCCATGAAGCCCATCAGGAACGCGCCGGGCGTTTCCAGATCGTTGGTGATATTCAGCGTCATGTCCGCCGGATCAAAGGTGAAGGTATAGGTGGCGCTGCCGGAGGAGGCCAGCCGGATATTGTTCCCGTTTTCCTCCATGTCCATCGGTGCCAGCGCAAGGGCATCGATCCTGTCAAACACAATGGCACCAGAGGTATAGTCCACATTGTCCAGCGTCAAGTAGAATTCAAACGTCCCTGACCAGGACATGTACGGTTCGATCTGGACGCTGTAAGTGTAGGTACCGTCGCTGCCATGCTCCATCTCCACGACGTCCCAGCTGGTGATGTCGCCGGTGATGGTGCACAGCGGATCCGTCTCCTCATAGTGCAGGGTATAGCTGTCCCCATTCCCCTCAAGGGTCAGCAGCCAGGAGCCGGCAGGGATCTCCAGCATGTCCGCCGGGTCCCCGGTGGCTTCCGCGGGCGTCAGAGTGGCTTCTCCGGCAGAGCCGGCCGCGTGGTACCACAGGGATTCGTTATAATAGCCGTTGTAATATTTCACGGAGACATGGCAGCCGGTTTCAGAACTGACCCGCACCGTCCAGACATCTTCGCCTGTCTGTGTAAACAGGTCGCCCACTGCGCTGGCCGTCTCGCTGCAGCCATAGGCCTCTCCATCAAAAATACCGTACAGATAGAAACCAGGATCGTTGTACTGATCCTTCCATCTGGCCACAAAGGGCAGGTCACTGCCGGAAACAGTCATCACCGTCCCGGGCGCGCAGGGCTCTCCGTTCAGCAGCCAGCCGTCGAAACGGTAGTAGGGCGGTGCGTTCCCACTGCTGTTGGACGGGGCCGTATAGCTGTTCTGACGGACCGTGTAGGTTTTTGCCACGGTCTCGCCCATGGCCACCTCAATCGTATCGCTTTGCACGTAACCGCTGCCCCCGTTGGCGTCATAGGTAGCGTAGCCGCGCCATCCGAATACGGGATAGGCATCCACGTGCATCACATATCCAGCGCTGAAGGGGGAAAACCCGCGGACCACGGGAACGGTCCGTTCATAGACGGTATAGCCGTGGTTGGGTGAAGTGGGCGCCCATATCCGCTCCTTGTAGTTTTCATCCAGTGTCTCGACCAGGTCCCAATAGAGGTGGACAGGCGCCGGGCCATAGCCGCTCCAGTTCGGGAGCTGACCAGACAGCGGTCTGAGGATCTGGCCTTCGCCAGAACTGGCATATTGAAGGTACGGCCACTTATAGGTGAGCAGCCCGGTCTCCGGGTCTATATCATCCGCGCAGGCTTCCGGATAGGTTCCGGCTGTGGGCCGGTGGAAAGTGATGGTATATTCCCCGGTTTCCCAGTACGCCTTGACTTCTGTATCCTGATCGGCACAGATGACAGCACCCACCGGTTTGTGTGTTCCTGCCGTGCCTACGCGCCAGTCCACAAAATGTCCCCGCCATCCGGATTCGACCGGAGAGGTGAACATGCACTTGGGCAGTGTGTAGTTGCTCCCCTTTTTCACATAGGCGTAATACGGTCCCTGGCTGCTTCCGTGGCCAAGAAGGAAGGTAATGGTCACAACTTCCACCCGGAAAGGATCGCTCTCAATCCAGTTGGTCTCATCATAATAGACCCGGACGGTATATTCATCGTCGGACTTGGCAAAATCATATGCCATGGTCCCTGCGTCCAGCGTATCCATCACTTCCCCGTTCCGCAGCACCTCCGTCCGCACAGGGACAAAGTCCACTTCCCAGCTGACTGGCAGTTTCTGGCCTTCGGAGGAAATGTTCCCGATGCTGGGCTGACGGATGAACAGATAGTTCCGCTCGTGGTAGACTGCGGCAGCTTGGCTTGTGACATACCGGGTGTCGGACCAGTACGCCCGTACTTCGTACCCGTACAGCGTGCCGGGGCTGTCGTTTTCCAGCACGCAGGAAGAAGCCTTCGGGTCATCCACTGTCTGATAAAGCGTGGGCTCCGTTACATTCCCGTCCGCATAGCCCCCGCGCCAG
>CAMNGW010000143.1 GCA_946538615.1 uncultured Clostridia bacterium | reverse complement strand
AAGAGGGATCATCAGTAATGAGACGGGGCCAGACATAGGCGTTCCAGCATTCTATCACTTTAAGGATGGCAATGGTGACCAGGGTAGGCTGGCAGATGGGCATCATGACTTTGAACAGGTATTTCAGGTCAGTTGTTCCGTCAACTTTGGCAGCCTTATAAAGCTCATCCGGGACCTGTTCAAAGTTTTCTTTGAGGAGGTATATGTAAAAAACAGAAGCAATGCTGGGAAGAATAAGACCTGTGAACGTGTTGCGCAGGCCAAGGCTGGTCATGGTAATATAGTTCGTGATGACAACCAGTTCATTTGGAATCATCATCAGGGAAAGGAAAAAAGTAAAAACCATTCTGTTTCCCAGAAAGTCCAGTCGGGCGAAAGCATATGCCGAGAGGACCACAACGACGAGCATGAGAAATGTGGTGACTGTGGTATAGATGAGCGTGTTGAGGAAATAGCGCCCAAGAGGGACAGCGGAAAAGGCATCTATATAATTCTGGAGCGTGGGTGTCAGGGTGTAAAAAGATGGGATATATTCACTGTTATAAGCACTGTAGCTTTTCACCGATGTCAGAATCATCCAATAAAAAGGGAACAGTACGATGATTCCCCAGACAGTGAGCAGAATATACGTGATGACACGTCCTGCTCTGCTGGAAACGTTCTGTTTAATCCGGAAAGTGTCTTTGCGCATCTTCTCTCACCTCACGTATAGTGGACATGCCTGCGGCTGACAAGCAGATTGATAACCGTAATGGTAAGTACGATGACAAACAGAATCAGAGCGGCTGCACTTGCATAGGAGGGATAGCCACCGCCATCGCTGTAAAGCATATCATAGACATAGCCCACAATAGTGTTCATCCCGGCAGTGTTCAGGTTGGTGCCAAACAGGGCAACCTCATCGCTGTAGGCTTTAAAGGCACCGATAAAACCTGTAATGACCAGGTAAAAAATCATGGGACTTATCATGGGCAGCGTAATTTTGGTAAATACACGCCACTTTGGCGTGGCATCAACGCGCGCCACTTTATAATAATCAGGATTGACTGATGCAAGGGCACTGGTAAGAATCAGAATCTTAAAAGGCATGACCACCCAAATGGTATAAAGGCACATAACAAACATCTTGGCCCAATAAGGTCCGTCAATGAAATCGACGGAACTGCCCCCGAAGATATGGATCAGGGAATTGATCATGCCATCTGAATAGGGCGTTTTTTTGAACAGGATCATAAATACCAGACCGACAGCCAGCGTATTGGTCACGTACGGCAGGAAAAATATGGTCTGATAAAGCTCTTTCACCTTTGGGATGGAGGAGAGCTGAAGGGAGATCAGCAGAGCAAGACCTGTTGAAAGGGGAACTGTAATGACAACAAGCAGAAGCGTGTTTTTTACAGCCTGAAGAAAGAAAGGATCATGCAGTACATAGGAAAAATTGTACAGACCATACCCAAAGAAAGTCTGAGAAGCGGATTTATAACCTTCTTCAAAGGAATAGATCACGACATCAATGAGCGGATAGACCATGAAGAAGCCAAGCAGGAGAAGAGCAGGCAGCAGATAGAGCCAGCCTTTGAGGCGCCGCAGCATCATCATTCCCCCTTTTAACCCCAAATCAGCCGTTTTTCACTGTCCGTAGCAAAGAGATAAACTTTGTTGGGCTTAAGGGAAAAACAGACAGTATTGCCATGTACTATGTTTTCAGAGCTGACAATGGCCCGGATAGGAGCAGATGCATTGTTATGCCTGCAAACGATTGAAATATCACGCCCCATGACTTCTGTGGAAGGATCCTGACAGACAAGCATTCCTTGTTCATCTGGAACAAAGCCTTCGGGACGGATTCCTACGAAGACTTTCTGGGAAGATAAACCGGGAACAGAAAGAACAGGGGAGCCACCGATGAAAAGTTTCCCGTCTTTCACTTCGCCTCCGAAGACATTGACCGGGGGAGTCCCGAGAAATTTTGCGACAAAAAGGTTCACCGGATCATCATAGACGTGCTGTGGTTTCCCGATCTGCTGGACCACACCGTCCTTCATGACGATAATCTGATCAGAGATGGACATGGCTTCCTCCTGATCATGCGTGACAAACACCGTTGTGATACCCGTTTCACGCTGAATGCGACGGATCTCCTCTCTGGTTTGCAGACGCAGTCTGGCATCGAGATTGGAGAGGGGTTCGTCGAGAAGAAGCACACGGGGACGCTTGACAAGGGCACGTGCAATTGCCACGCGCTGCTGCTGACCGCCGGACAGCTCTTTGGGCCGGCGGTCAAGATATTTTTCGATCTGAACAAGTGCCGCTGCGTCCCTGGCTTTTTCAAGCATGAGCATTTTATCCATCTTATCTGGACCGCGTAAATTCTGAAGCGGGAAAAGAATGTTTTCAAGGACAGTCAGATGGGGGTACAGGGCGTAATTCTGGAAAACAATGCCGATACCGCGTGCTTCAGGCGGCAGCTTGGTTACGTCCTCGTCCCCGAAAATGATTTTTCCGCTTGTAGGTGTTTCAAGACCGCAGATCAGATTGAGTGTGGTGCTTTTGCCACATCCGGAAGGACCAAGCAAACCGGTCAGCGTGCCGTCTGGAATCTCATAGGTAAAATCATTTACAGCTATAACCTCTTTTTTTTCCTTTCGGTTGCGGCTGGGAAATGCTTTGGTCAAGTGTTCGAGGTAAATTCTCATACCTTTCTCATCCTTTTTATTCGGTCTGGCCAGCCAAATCCTGCTGGCATCATAAGAATAAGCATCCGCTAAATTGTACTTTATGGTTTTGTCTTCCGTCAAGGTGCTCAGAAAAACAAGGTTTCAGTCGATTCCTTGACAGATTGGCCGGCAGCCTTTATGCTGTTTGAGGGAAATGCCAAAAAACTAGAGGGAAGTGTATCAGAATTGGAACATTTGTATGATTTTTTGTCGTCGGACGGTGAACATACAATATATACCTGTGCATGGCTTCCGGATGGGAAACCATGTGGAATAGTCCAAATCTCAACCGGCATGGGGGAATATCTTGGACGATATGGTGAGTTTGCTGACTACCTTGCCGGAAAAGGATTTCTGGTAGTGGGCATGGACCACCTCGGACAGGGACTTACAGCAAGAAACAGGGAAGAAATGGGCTATTTCGGAAAAGGACACAGTGATTTCCTTGTGAAAGATATGCATACATTGCGAACACAGGTCCAGAAAGAATATGGGAATGTCCCTTATTTTATGCTCGGCCATTCTATGGGATCCTATATGCTGCGCAAATATTTGCCACAATATGGGAAAGGATTGAGCGGCGCATTAATCATTGGCACTGGTTTTGTTCCTCCGTGGATCTCCCGTTCTGGCCTTTTGCTCGGTGCCTGCCTGACACTGCTCAAGGGGGACCATTACCGATCTCCTTACCTGGCAAAGCTTGCAACCGGGTCCGGACATTATAAGCAATTCTGTCTTGATGGTTCAGACCCGACCCGGGCATGGCTGACTAAAGATGTGGAAATTGTGAAATCTTTTTATAAGAGTGAGCTTTGCAATTACATTTATACACTTAATGGTTATAAAGGACTTTTTGAGGCTGTCCTGTTCAGTAATCTTGAGGCGAACAACAGGAGTATAGATAAAGATATTCCTGTACTCCTTGCTTCCGGTACAGAGGATCCGGTAGGTGATATGGGTGATGGAGTCAAAAAGGTTTATGAAATGATGAAACGGGCAGGAATACGTGATCTCAAGATGCGTCTTTTTGAAGGCGACAGACATGAGATCCTCAACGAGACGGACCGGCATGAAACCGTTTACCCGGAAATACTGCAGTGGCTCAAGGCCCATCTGTAAAAAAGAGCGCGTCCAGCGCTCTTTTTAAATGATCCCGGACTCACCTTTTTTCCAGGCCAGGATCTGGTCCAGCCGGTCTTTCACTGCCTTTTCTTCACCTTGTGTGCCGGGCAGATAGTAACGCGTATCCTTAAGGGAATCAGGCAGACAGGCCATTCGGGTCAGCTTTTCAGCCGTATCATGGGCATATTCATAGCCTTTCCCGTAATCAGCATCCTTCATAAGCTGTGTTGGTGCGTTTCTGAGCTGCAGAGGCACAGGATCAGCGTCCCGCTCACGGATATCCTTTTTAGCTTGCTCACAAGCGACGTACAGGGCATTTGATTTGGGCGCCATAGCGAGGTAAACAACGGCGTGGCACAAATGGACGTCACATTCCGGCATGCCCAGCTTATGGCACGCATCAAAGACAGATACTACCAGCGGCAAAGCATGTGAATCTGCCATGCCTACATCTTCACTGGCAAAGCGGATAAGACGCCGGGCAATATAGAGAGGGTCCTCACCGCCATCCAGCATACGCATGCACCAGTAAACGGCGGCATCAGGATCTGAATTCCTCATGGATTTATGGAGCGCGGATATCATATTATAATGTTCCTCGCCGTTCCTGTCATAAAGCAGGGAACGCCGGTTCATGGCGTCGGCCAGCGTCTGGTCCTCGACATGAATCGTTCCATTTTCATCCAGCCGTCCATTGAGCACACATACCTCCAGTGTGTTCAATGCCGTTCTTGCATCACCGGCTGCAAATCTGGCTATAGATAAAAGCTGTTCTGAAGTAATGGTGACAGCCGTGTTCCCGAATCCCTTTGGACTGGAAATCGCATGGGTAAGAAGTCTCAGGAGATCATTTTCAGAAAGAGGCTTGAGGATAAAGACTTTGCACCGTGAAAGAAGAGCTGAGTTGATTTCAAAAGACGGGTTCTCGGTTGTTGCACCGATTAGAATGATGGAGCCCCGCTCAACATAAGGGAGAAAAGCATCCTGCTGTGCTTTGTTGAAACGATGGATCTCATCAGCGAACAGAATGGTTTTTTGACCGTTCTTCCTGTTTTCCTCGGCTTTTGCCATGACATCCTTGACTTCTTTAATGCCTGAAGTCACAGCACTGAATTCCACAAAAGCAGCCTGGCTCATGCGGGCTATGATGCGGGCAAGTGTAGTTTTGCCAACGCCTGGAGGGCCCCAGAAAATCATTGAGGAAATCATGCCGCGGTCAAGCAATTCACGGAGCATGTGTCCTTTTCCCACAAGGTGCTCCTGGCCGCAGTATTCATCAAGGGTCTCTGGCCGCAGACGGCTGGCAAGAGGGGACAGGGATGCCTCGTCCGGAACTGCATGATTATCATTCTGAGTCTGTGAAAACATATCAAGCTGTACCATAGCTGACCTCCTTCATGATACATCTGTATTGTAGCAAGACACAAGACGATCTGCAAATAAAAAGAAGGGCACAAAAGCGTGCTCTTCTGATCATGAGAATGGGGCAAGCAGCATGAATCATAAGAGGGAGGCGTGTCCATTGACTGATGCACGGTAGCGCGCGTCAATGCGATCAAGAACGAAAGAGACAGCAGGTTCAATTAAATGATCGATCTCCTCAAAGAACCGATCGAGTGATCCGAGGAAATCTTCTTCAGTCTGAAAGAAATGAAAGAGTGACCCTTCCACGAGCAGTGTAGCTGTATTGGCCAGGGTATGGATATCGGAAGCCTGGAGCATCTTGCCTTCAGAGCGGTTGTGGAAAAAAAGAGTGAACTGGTGGAAAAGAATATCGTACAGGTACTTATCGAGTATTTCAATATCGAGCCCGGCGTATAGACGTCTGAAGGAAACCTCATGATTCCGTAAAAAGGCCAGGGCGTGCTGTACAGTCTCAGCGATGGAATCAAACGATTTCTGATCTTTGAGAAGCGACTGGGTTTCATCACGCAAAAGCTGAAGAATCATATCATTTTTATCGCGGAAGTGATAATAAAAAGTATTGCGGTGCACGTTGCACGTTTCGACAATATCGGTGATAGATATAGCTGAATACGGCATTTCTTCAAGCAGGGAAAGAAAGGCAGTATAGAGTTCATGTTTCGTGTTGCGGCCCATAGTTCCCAGGTTTCCTCCTTCCACGGACAAACGGTTAGTCACTATTTTATTCAATGATGTAGGATAGGCAATGGACGAAAATGGCAAAATGAACAAAAGTATAAAAACGTTTTTGTATCAAAAAAGACCGGAAACATGTTGCTATATAAGTTTTTCGGAAAAATCTATAAGGATAAAAAAGCAGGACGGAAAGACTTGTTTTCTTTTTGTTCAGATTAAAAACATGAAAATATAAAAGGTTCATCACCTCATGGTGTTGCCAAAAGAATAAAGGAAAGCAGACGAAACATATCGGCACACAGCTTGCGTAACAAATAGAGATGATATATAATCTGCAGGCAAACGAGAGGTTTGCACAAGAATCAGACTCGAAAGGGGCTTGAACAGCATGGTTCAGGCAATTGTTGGCGCAAACTGGGGCGATGAAGGCAAAGGCAAGGTTACAGATCTGCTGGCTGAAAAAAGTGATATTGTGGTGCGTTTCCAGGGAGGAGCAAATGCAGGTCATACCATTATCAATGATTATGGCCGTTTTTCTCTGCACCTTCTTCCATCTGGTGCATTCCATCAGAATGTAGTGAATGTGATCGGACCAGGTGTAGCGCTGAACGTTGAGGCGCTTCTTAAGGAAGTCAAAAATCTTACAGATGCAGGTGTCCCACAGCCGAGACTCATGATTTCGGACCGCTGCCAGGTCATGCTGCCTTATCATGTGGATTTTGACCGTTTTGAAGAAGAGAGACTGGGCAAGCAGTCTTTTGGTTCAACAAAATCCGGAATAGCTCCTTTTTATTCAGACAAGTTTGCCAAAGTAGGCATCCAGGTCTGTCAGCTTTATGATCCTCAGATGCTTCGTGAGCGTCTAGAGATAGCTCTTGTCAAAAAGAATGTCCTCCTTCGTGAATTGTATGGCAAGGAAGAGGTACAGCTGGACCAGCTGATGGCTTATCTTCAGGATATTGGAGAAAAGATCAGGCCCATGGTTGGGGATACTACACGTTTTCTCCATGAGGCAGACAAGGCTGGCAAAACCATTCTTCTTGAGGGCCAGCTGGGCACGCTGAGGGACCCTGACCATGGAATTTATCCGTATACCACATCCTCTTCACCGCTGGCTGGTTTTGGGTGTATCGGCGCTGGCATCAGCCCGATGTCCCTGAAGAAAATATATGCGGTAACCAAGGCATATTCCAGTGCAGTTGGTGCAGGGCCTTTTGTCAGTGAAATATTTGGTGATGCAGCTAAAGAACTGAGGGACCGCGGCGGAGATAAAGGTGAATATGGAGCCACTACGGGCCGTCCCCGCTCTGTGGGCTGGTTTGATGCAGTTGCAACACGCTATGGAGCGATGGTCCAGGGTGCAACCGAACTTGTTCTGACCAATCTGGATGTTCTGGGCTATCTTGATGAGATTCCGGTATGTGTTGCCTATGAAACCAGTCAGGGCGAGAGGATCACTGATTTCCCCACAACGCCTACACTTATGCACTGCAAGCCAGTCCTTGAAACTTTAAAGGGATGGAAAACCGATATACGGGGCATTACCCGTTATGAAGATCTCCCGGACGCTTGCAAAGAATATGTGGATTATATTGAGCGTGTCACGGAAACACCGATCCATATGGTATCCAATGGTCCGAAACGGTCGGATATTCTGTACCGCTGAAGCTGAGAAACAGTCAATCCGCTGCCATGCATGCATGGCAGCGATCTTTAAAGACATGCACTTTGACGTGATAAAGGATAAAAGCGCGTGAGGCGACAGGGGAGAGAAAAGACGATGACGAGAATCGGCATTATTGATTATGGTATGGGTAATTTAAGAAGTGTGCAGAAAGCGTTTGCTTTTCTCGGCTATCCTGCTGAGATTATAAATGATCCTGAAGGGCTGAATGCTTTTGACCGTCTGGTACTGCCCGGAGTGGGTGCGTTTCCCGAAGCCATGTCAAGACTGCGTGAATCCGGTATGGAACAGGCCCTGACCATGCAGATCGGAGCAGGGAAGCCCCTCCTGGGTATCTGCTTAGGTATGCAAATGCTCTTTGAATCAAGTGATGAAGGCGGCTACACAGAAGGAATGGGTATTTTTCAGGGAAAAATACAAAGGCTGCCCGAGGGCATGAATTTGAAGATTCCGCATATGGGGTGGAACACACTGGAAACCAGCCCGTCCATATTATTCTCCCGTGATGAAAAACCTGAAGTCTATTTTGTTCATTCTTACTGTGCCCCTGTGATTCCGCAAACTACAGCGGTCTGTATATACGGGATTCCCTTTTCTGCAGCTGTTCAGAAAGACAATGTCGTAGCAACACAATTCCATCCTGAAAAAAGCGGGGATAAGGGACTTGAAATGCTTCGGCGCTTTGCCGCCTGGGAGGATCAGAAACTATGCTGATGAAAAGAATTATCCCCTGTCTGGACATTCGGGATGGACGGGTGGTCAAGGGCGTAAATTTCGTGGGTATCCGGGACGCCGGGGACCCGGTTGAAGCAGCTGTACGATACAACCAGGAAGGCGCAGACGAACTGGTTTTACTGGACATCAATGCCAGTCATGAAGGACGTACGACCATGCTGGACGTCGTTAAACGTGTAGCAGAGCAGGTCTTTATTCCTTTTACTGTCGGAGGAGGCATATCAGACATGGATCAGATACGCCAGATTCTGAAGCTCGGAGCAGATAAAGTATCCATCAACTCCTCTGCAGTCCGTGATCCGGAGCTGATCAACCGGGCATCAGACCGGTTTGGGAGCCAGTGTGTTGTTCTGGCTATGGATGTCCGCAGCCGTCCAGGCGGATGGGATGTCTATGTCAATGGCGGTCGTGTGAATACTGGTCTGGACGCTATGAAATGGGCTGAGGAAGGCGTAAAAAGGGGTGCGGGTGAGATCCTTCTGACGAGCATGGATACTGATGGTGTACAGAA
>CAMNGW010000142.1 GCA_946538615.1 uncultured Clostridia bacterium | reverse complement strand
CAGCACGGGCAGGTCACGGCGGCTCGCCTTGGGCACATCCAGGCCGCGCTTGCCCAGATAGGTAATCTGCTCCCTGGTGCAGCCAACGGTCATGCGTCCCTGGATGATAGCGATAGTAGCAGGCACGCCGCCGTGTTCACGGATAATCTCTTCAACATGAAGTGCGGTTTCGACATTTTTGGGGTAGGGCATGCCGTGGGAAATAATGGTGGACTCAAGAGCAACCACAGGCTTGCCGGATGCCAGGGCTTCCTGAACCTCGGGTGAGACGGAAAGGTAATTTTCCAATGCGTACATAGTATCAGCCTCCTGATGTGTAAAAATGATTAAAGGGGAATGCCTGAATCAGCTTCCAGCTGCTGCAGCGTGAGTTCAGGGCTTACAGCATGTTCGGATTTTGCACAGATGGCTGAAGCAGCCTGACCAATCTGTGCGGCTTCCTGAATGGGGTGACCGTGGGCCAGAGCAAGGGAAGCGGCTGCCAGGAAAGCGTCCCCGCAGCCGTTTGTATTGCAGATTGCTGCCGGATGGCAAGGCTGGATGCCGCTGTCCTCAGCATCCGCATAGTACACGCCCTGGCTGCCCAGAGAAATGAACACATGCTTTGTCCCTTTCTCCAGAAAAACACGGGACGCTCGCTGGAGACTCAGCGTGTCATGCAGAGGGACGCCGGTGAGCAGTTCAGCTTCTGCACGGTTAGGCTTAATCACCCACAGGCGGTCCAGGCAGGCAGCGAGGCGGCCCGCCTTTTTGCTTGATACGGTATCTGCCACAATTCTTGTATGGCAGTGCTCTGCCAGAAAATAAAGCGACGCTTCCGGCACATTCGCGTCCACGACCACAAAGTCAGCCCCGTTGAGCACCTGAAGATGCTTCTCAAGGAGCTGGGGGGTAACAGCCTCACAGATCTTCATATCAGATATGGCTGCAACCACATCCCCGGCCTCGTCATTGACACAAAGATAGATCCCGTTACGGGCGCCGGGAATGACGGGCGAGCAGGACAGGTCAATATGCAGCTTCTGACAGCTTTCCCGGATCATGGGCAAATGCATATCTTTGCCCAGCGCAGTGATCATCCTGCAAGAGCAGTTCAGCCGAGAAAGATTTTCCGCGATGTTGCGTCCCACACCGCCAAGACTGGCCCATACCTGTCCGGGATTTGAATCCCCAAGGATCATTTTAAAATCACTGGTACCCGAAATATCAATATTGATACCACCGACAACAACAATATCCAAAGGCACCCTCCTGTCGATCATCAAGCTGCTGTTTTTCCTGTCATCAGGGCCGTATTTCATTCCCAGAGTTCAATATGCTCCATAAAGTCATTTTTATCACTGTCCTGGCCCACATCGCTGTAAGCAAGGCCGAATGCACCATTGTCCAGAGGCCCGCCTGCAACAACTTCAAATCTGTATTTTTTCCCGTTTTTCATTTTCACAGAAAACCCGAGCTGGCTGACATGACAGGAAAAGGCATCGGATGCAACATCTAGGGAGCTGCGTCCGCCAAGACTTTCAAGAGGCTGTGTCCAGTCCATTTGAAGCTGGTTTTCTTCCCACATGTGCAGATAGAGCTTATGGGGCTGCCATGTGAGCGTACGCTCCCCATCCCGTACCAGTCTGAGCATGATATCAGCTACGGCCATATGTGCGCCATGACCGTACTCGCCGCCAAAGTCCTGTGTCACAATGACCATAGGCCTGATACGGTCAATGAGTTCTGCAACGGCATCAAGTGCTGCGTCTTCTCCGCCCCATTGCTTGTATGTCGTGGATGCTTTGAGCGTAGCTGTTTTATCAATAAACCCCAGAAGATAAGGGTACTCACGGACACCTGCTGTCCACAGACCATTGAGCAGTTCATGGTAACGGGTATCGTTCCTGCATGTCATATAAGCAACTGCGACATGGAGCTTCCGTTCCACAGCATAGTAAGGAAGCGTACCGCCAAAGAAAAGGTATTCATCATCCGGGTGGGCAATATAGACAAGGAGGTCGGCCTTTTCACATGGCGGCTGCCAGACCTGAACCCATCCCGGAAGAGCCCCTTCAGAGAGAATATTCATTTCCACCACAGGGATGGTACCGTGTTCGTCAAGTGAGCGCAGGCGGACCTGTGATGCGTGATCCAAAGAGAGATATTCATGAAGGTACCCGTTTGTGTTGACAACAGCATACTCATCATAATGATCTTCGTTCCGGATATCCACGGCAACTTCAGATGGCGTGCTTGTCCATTGTAGGTACAGCCCGCAGATCAGCTTGCCCTCAGGTGCGGTAATTTCGATCCAGTTCTCCTTGCCGTGCTTCCCCTCAAAAGGCTGCCTGTCTTTGCCGTCTGTAAGCCGGAAAATTTTATCTTTCTGAGAAGCTGTTATCTCGCAAAGATCTGTGATATCTTCTGCGGTATTCTCAGCTACAGCACAGGAATAAGAAAAAAGTACAGATAAAACAAAGCACAACAGGAAAATTTTACAGGACATATTCATTCGCCTCAATCATTGTGTGGGTCGCTCCATTGACCGTTTTTCAGGTTCAATCCGGTATCTTTCCAATCCCTTACATAATAGTCTGTTCTTTTTTTGAAAGCACCAGTCTGACTGTACTCATTGCACCCGCAGGCCAAAAGTGAGCCATCCTGAAGGACCACATAGCTTTGAAGACTTCCTACCGCTGCTGTGAAGACTCCTTCAGAGGGACAGGCCTCAACAGGAATTGATTTTGAACGTATCATGCCGTTCCCGATCTGGCCATGATAGACACTGCCCCATTGCCAGAGCCCTCCCGAAGAAGAGAGGGCAGCGGTATGTGCGTTGTAGGCAAACACTGAATCGATTTTCACCTGATCCTGCGGGAACGTGACAGGGACAGGCACCTGTGTTTTCCCCTGCACGCCGGTATTGCCCAACTGCAAGAAATCATTGCGCCCCCATGCCCAGAGCGTGCCTTCCTCATCAATGCCAAAGGCGGTATCGCCGCCGCATGCAATTTGCCGGAATCTTCCCGATATGGACAGTACTGCAGGTTCAAGGACATTGCGGTAACGGCTCGCATCAAGGAGCTGTCCGTATTCATTATCCCCCCATCCGTAGACCGTTCCATCCTCCGCCATGGCCATACAATACTTGCCCCCGCACTGTACCGAAATGATATGTTCCAGCGGAAGGGCCACAGGACCGGAACGGTTCTGACGCGTTCCGTCACCGATCTGGCCGTTGCTGTTGCGGCCCCAGGCAAAAACCTTCCCGTCCCGGTCCAGGGCAAGGCACTGACCAAAACCGCATGCGATCTGTGTGATGTTTGAAAGCTCCGGGATGCGGACAGGGGTTTTGACGACGGATTCCCTGGAACGTATTCCCTGCTGCCCGTAATTATTGGCTCCGCAGGTATATACGTCTCCATTTTCCATAAGAAACAGCGTGGCAATATTTCCGCACGCAATGCTTTGGACCTGAGCAGCATCCAGACCGAGTGCGCAGGCCTGAGGTGTACGCACACGCTGGGTTGTGCCGTTTCCGAGCTGGCCTTTCGCGTTATCACCCCAGCCCCACAGGACACCATCTGCAGAACGGGCAATGCCAAAACTGCCCCCTGCGGCGACCAGCATGGGACAATCGGCACATGCATGCGTGAAAACAGGCATGATGCATAAAACGATCAGAAGGATCTTTAGCCTGATTGCGTACAAAGAATCACTTCCCTGCGGTATGGATATGGGTACGGTGAATCCCCATCGAAAATTATACCATTTTGACGATTTGACCGCAATCGCATAAGCTTTTGCTGTTGCGGCACAGCACATCTTATATGCTGCTTCTTTTTCTCTGCATCCTTGAATTTTCACGTTTTTTCAGGAATTCAGACAGGAATTAAGGTGTTCTAATTTTCCAGTGGAAAAAAAGTAACAAAAAGAGTAAAATAGATTCTGTATATATCCGGCCTTTTGGAGGTACTCAAAAATGCGCGACCAGAATCATCCTAAGAAGATAGCCGCACTTATGATGGCTACAACCTTCCTTCTTTCATCCTGTTCCAGTCAGGATAACTTCCAGTATACAAAAGCCAGGGAGTTGTTTGCTGAGGGGAAGTATCAGGAAGCGCGCGAACTGTTTGTTCAAATCAGCGAATTTGAAAACAGCAGTAAATATATTGCCTATATTGATGCATGGAATGCTGCAAGTCAGGGTGATTATGACGCAGCTTATGAGGGATTCAAATCAATCTCCGGCTTCCTTGACAGTGACGAGGAAGCTAAAGATTTTTCCATGCAGGCAACGGAGGAAGCCTATCAGAAAGGACTTTCCCATGTCCGCAGGGGAGAATATCAGGAAGCGGTCAACGTTTTATCCGGACTGGGCAGTTTTGAAGAAAGTGAAACATATATTGCTTACGCCAAAGCGCAGGTTGCGGCACGCAGCGCCAGTTATGATGAAGCGATCGCTGCCTTTACTGAACTCGGGGAATTCCGTGACAGTGCTTATCAGGCCGAGCATCTTTCTGAGTTAAAAAGAAGCCTGGATTATGACCGCGCCATTTCTGATTTGCCCGGCGGCAATGTTGAAGAAGCCATTCAGATCCTCAGCGGACTGAAAGGCTATAAAGACGCTGACCGTTACCTGGCTTATGCCAATGCTGTGGATCTCATGAACCAGGGCGCATATGATGAAGCACTTAACGGCTTCAGTGCCCTGGGGCTGTTTCTTGACAGTCAGGAAATGGCAGCATCTGCCCAGGCGGCTAAGGATGAAGCCGGAAGAAAGGCCCTTTATGACGCCCTGGATCAGAAAGACTATGCTCTTGCAGCTTCGGCACTGAGCACGGCGGTCCTTGATGAAAAGGAACAAACCAGCGTCAGGACATATCTTGATGCCTGTACGCTTCTGGAAAAAGGAGAATATGAATCCGCCGGGAAGATATTTGCCGGTATGAATGGCTGGCGCGACAGCGGCAGCATGCAGAAAGAAGCGCTCAATAAGCAGCAGGAAGCGAATTACCAGGCAGGTCTGGCAGCTTTTGCGGATGGTGATAACGAGAATGCAGTGTCCTGTTTCACAGCCGCGTCCGGTTTTGGGGATGCAGATGCCTACCTGGGTTATCTTGACGCTGTCAAGCTCCATGAAGAAGAGAAGTATGATGCTGCATCTGCCCGCTTTGCAGGACTCGGGGAATTCCTGGATGCGCCGGCCCGCAGTGCTTCGGATTGGCAGCTTTACTGTGAGACAGCTTATGCCCAGGCCCAGTCATTATTTGAATCCGGTGAATTTTCTGCAGCAGCAACCCTGTTCTCAAAGCTTGATGGATATGAAAATTCAGAAAACTACACTTATTATGCCCAGGCGGAAATCAATGGGCGGAACGGTGAATATGCACAGGCACGGGACGCTTTTGCCGCACTCAATGACTTTGAAGACAGCAGCAAACGGGCAGAAGTGTATGGCCATCTCGAGGATCATGAAACCTATCTGAAGGCTGTATCCTGCTTTGAAAAAGGTGACCTCGAGCAGGCCAAAACACTGTTTGAGCAGGCCAACCGCTACGGTGACAGTGAACAGTACCTGGTTTATCTGGACGGACTTAACCATTTCCAGTCTCAAAACTGGGGCGAAGCATACAGGCTCCTTGGCTCTATCGCGGGCTTCAGAGACAGCGACACACTGGCTGCTCAGGCAAAGGACCATGTGAATGAGGACATGTATAATAAGGCCCTTTCTGCTTTTGAACAGGGCGATCTGACTGCCGCGTCCCAGTCTTTTGCTTCCCTTGATGATGGCTATAAAGATGTAAAGCTTTATACCTCTTATATTCTTGCCTGCGGACTGGAAACTTCAGAGTCTTTCGGCAAGGCTTCCGAAGTTTTCTCAGGTCTGGGCGAATTCCTGGACAGTCAGGAGCGCGCGCAGAACAATGCTGTGCGTCAGGAGCAGGCAGATTATGATTATGCCTGTCAGCTTGTCCTGCTTGGCAACCTCGAAGAAGCTGAAAAACTTTTCACAGGCATGCCTGATCACCAGGATGCCAAGCTTTATCTGGCTTATATTTCAGCCCGTGAAGCTGCTCAGGCAGGAGACGAACAGGAAGCACTGAAGGGCTTCCATGCCCTTGGGGCTTTCGTGGACAGCAAGGAGCGCGCCAGTGCATTACAGGAGGCTGTAAATGCCAAGGCGTATGCCAATGCGCTCCAGCTTATGGCCCTGGAATCCTTTAAGGAGGCAGAATCAGCTTTTTCTGCACTTGGGGATTACCGTGACAGCGCTGATTATGCTGTTTACTGCAAAGCGCGTACGATGCAGGCAGGCGGCCAGGAGGAAGAAGCCAACACACTCTATACTTCACTGTCCGGAGCGTTCCTTGACAGTGCGGCGCGCACGCAGGAAATTGAACTGAAGAAGATTGAAGCCCAATATACCGACGCTGTTGTGGCACTGCAGGATGGTCAGCTGGACGCGGCCAAAGAATCCTTCTCTTTGCTTTATACCTATAAAGATGCTCCGAAGTACCTTGATTATATAAGGGCATCCGAATATCTCGGCGAAGGCAAATTTGAGCTTGCTGCAGACACTTTTTCCGGGCTTGGTGATTTTGAGGACAGTGCCAAAAAATATCATGAAGCTCTCAGAGCAATGGATGAACGCGACCATGCGGATGCCATTGCCTGTCTGGAAAAGGGAGAGCTTGAACTGGCTTATGCCAAGGTTGTCAGTTATGAGGACGATGACAGCAGGACGCTGCTCGCCTATATTCAGGCCAGACAGTTGCTTGCATCTGAGCAGTTTGAGGCGGCACGCGATGCTTTTTCCGCCCTTGGTGACTACCGCGACAGCCAGGCTTATGCTGCTCAGGCCAGATCTTCTGCTGATCAATTCAATTATGAAAAAGCAGTGATGCTGTTCCGCTCAGGGGACCATCCTGCGGCAAAAGCAATGTTTGAAGCCCTCGGGGATTATGGGGAAAGCGCCAGATATCTCCAGGCCATTCAGGCCCGGAGCGCATTTTCAGATGGTCAATTCGCCCAGGCTATTGAGATTTATCGTGAACTCGGGGATTTCGAAAATTCGGACAAGCAGCTGGAAACAGCAGTAAAATCGGAACAGCAGTCCATTTACAGCCAGGGTGAGCTGGCTCTGGAAAGCGGTAATTATGAAGAAGCCCGGACCTGTTTTTCGGCCGTTCCTGACTATGCTGATGCTGCCCGTTACCTGAAATATCTGCAGGCCCACAGCCTGGAAGAAGCCGGTGAATATGCCCAGGCTGCTGCCGAATACAAGGCATTGAGCCAGGGTGTTCTCGACAGCGAATCACGTGCCAGTGACTGCGAAACCAGAAACAACGATAAGCTCCTCCAGAAGGCACTTGCCCTGATGGACTCAAACCAGTTCTCCGAGGCTGTTACAGTCCTTGAGGACATTCCGCTTGACGTAACCAATGAAATGCGTTACTGCCAGGCATCCCTTCAGATGGAAGATGAGCACTGGGAGGAAGCCAGAGAGGTCTTCCTTACTATAGAAAATTATCGCGACAGTGCCCAGAAAGCGGCTGAATGCTTGAGTGCTACTCAGGCCATTGCATACAGTCAGGGCAGGGAAAAGCTGGCCAATGGCGATATCGAAGGTGCTGTGGAGGCTTTCTCTGCTTGCGGAAGCTATCTGGATACAGCAACCTATCAGTCTTATCTCAATGCCCGTCAGATGGAAGCCTCAGGGTCCTACGCTGAATCAGCCGGGCTCTACCAGACTCTGGGGAACTTCCTTGACAGTGAAACACGGCTGGCGGATGCCCAGACTAAAGAAATCAAGAGACAATATCTTGAGGCTGCCCGGCTTGTTGGTCAGGGCAGGCTCCGCGCTGCTGAGGAAACTTTCGCTGTACTTGGGGAGTATGCTGATTCTGTACGTTATTGCGCCTACATTGATGCAAGAAGGCTTGAAGAGCGTGAATCCTATGAAAAAGCAGCAGCTGCTTACCATGAATTAGGCAATTTCCTCGACAGTGAAATGCGTTACGCCCGTACCAGCGAACATGATGCCCAGGAAAAATATAATCGTGCGCTCCGCTTCTATCAGCTTGGAGACTATGCACGCGCTGCTGAGCTGTTCGCACAGATCAGCTCCTATCAGGACAGTGAGCAGTACGTCCAGTACCTCAACGCTGCCATGTCAGTGGAAGCGGGCAATATGGACACCGCTGTGTTTGAAGCCCTGGGTGAATTTGAAAATGCACCGGATTATTTGACTTATATCAGAGCAAGAGGGCTTGAATCGGATCAGCACTTCGAGGAAGCGATGAGTGTGTACCGTACCATTCCTTCTTTCCTCGACAGCGCTGAACGTCTGCTTGCCATGCCCGAAAAGCAACTGGATTCTGAACTTGCAAAAGCATCATCCCTTCTGGATGAAGGCAAAGAAGCCGATGCACTGACCCTTTATGCTGAAGCTTTGCAGGGATGGAGCCTTGAGGGCGATGCACCGGGAGAACGCGTTCTGTCTGCAGCCCGTTCAGCTGCAGAAAACGGGCAGGTTGAGCAGGCCCGTACCCTTTACAGGCTTCTCATCAGAAACGGTGAGGAGGATGCAGAAGCTGAACTGCTCAAGCTTGCACAGCAGGCCTATGAACAGGGACAGCCTGAAAATGCTCTTGCGATTCTTTTCGATATACCTCAAAACAGCGGTCTTACAGAGTCTGTCAGCGCACTCAGCGATCAGGCACATCTCCAGCTCGCCATGGACGCTGAAACTGAAAAGGATCTGCAGACGGCGTATACTCACTATGTCCAGATGAAGGATGACAAGGGGAAGTCCGCAGCCATCGAAGAAGCCTATACAGCCTCCCTTGACAGTCTGATCGATGGGAAATATGAAGCCGCCAGAACAGGATTCCTGAACCTGCACAACTTCCTGGACAGTGAAATCCGTGCCAAAGAATCCACTTACCGGCTTGCAGGGGAAAAAGAAGCAGCAGGAGAAGCTGAGGAAGCCAGTGCCCTTTTCGAG
>CAMNGW010000141.1 GCA_946538615.1 uncultured Clostridia bacterium | reverse complement strand
CAAATGCGGTGGCTATCATGTCGCTCATCACGTCCCCGTCATAGTTTTTCAGGGCCCACACAAAACCGCCTTTTGAACGGACCACACGGGCAATGGCATCATCAATCAGTGTGTAAAAATAGGTGAGCCCTGCCTGTTCAAAAGCCGCTTGATAATCACGGTCGTAGATTTCCTGGAAAACGTCTTTGAAATGGTGGTCATAGGTTTTTGAGATGGTATCTTTTGTTGCGAACCAGAGGTCCTGATGGGAGTCAAGTGCATAACGGAAACAGGAATGGGCAAAAGAAGCTATAGAAGTATCTGTGTTATGTACACCCTGAACAATGCCGGGAGATGACTGGAACTGGTGGATCAAAGCCCTTGTTTCCTGGCCTTGGGCATCGGTAATCACAAGCTCAGCCTTGCTTCCTGCACCTGCTGTCAGCTCGGTATTCTTGTAAATATCGCCATATGCATGCCTGGCAATTGTAATCGGCTTTGTCCAGGCAGGAATCACGGGCTGAATGCCTTCCACCATAATCGGAGCACGGAAGCAGGTTCCGTCTAGGATGGCACGGATGGTGCCATTGGGGCTTTTCCACATTTCATGGAGCTTGTATTCTGTGACACGCTGGGCATTTGGTGTGATGGTGGCACATTTGACACCTACGCCATATTTTTTGATAGCTTCTGCAGCCTCTTTGGTTACAGCGTCACAGGTTTCATCCCGGTGAGGGAGACCGAGGTCATAGTATTCTGTCTTCAGATCAACAAAGGGACATAACAGCAGTTTCTTGATATCGGCCCACAGTACGCGGGTCATTTCGTCACCGTCCATCTCCACAAGCGGTGTTTTCATAGGAATTAATGACATGGTCTGCACTCCTCTTCTTACTGATGTGTCTGAAACTCGCTGTGGTTGAGAATGGCGTTGTACGCATTCTGAACATGTTCAACCGTAAGCTTTTCTGCTTCATTGCCATCGTGCCGGGCAATCGCTTCATAAATTGCCTTATGTTCCATTAAAGAACGCACAGCGCGCTCATGAGACCCCAGAGATACACGACGGTACTTCTGAAGCTTGCGGTGCAGAGGCTCAAGGGTATCTTTCATGGATGTGGAATCACACAGCATATAGATGCACTGATGGAAGCGTGTATCCACATTTTTAAGGTTTTCTGCGTCTTCTTTTTGCGTGTAAAACTCCTGCAGATCAACAGCTTCCTTAAGGTGCACTATTTCAGTGTCTTTGGCCCGTTCTGCAGCCCATCTCGAAGCCAGACCCTCGATGCGCAGCCGGATCTCACACATATCAGCAATATCATTCTGACTTATGCCAATGACCCGGACACCTTTGCTTGTGTTTTCAATGATATGCTCAGCCTCAAGTCTGCGGAGCGCTTCACGGATGGGTGTGCGGCTTACGCCCAGCTGTTCACTCAGACGCATTTCAGTGAGGATCTCGTCACGCTCATATTTTCCGATGAGAATGTCATGCTCCAGATTTTCAAAGATCTGGTCGGCAATGGAGATCATTTTGTGTTCCATACTTTTTCTCCTTACAGCCTTCGGAGCTTTCCGCCAGAGAGCTCTTCAATTTTCTTTTCAAGTTCATTGTTGGACAGGGCTGCCTGCCTGCCGGCGTCATACTGTTCATCGATCCAGACTTTTAATGCCTGGACGAGAGGATCCTGTTTAGATATGGCTTCATTGGCACTCAGACCATAGTTATCATTGATCCAGTAAGCAATACCTGCCAAACCGGATGTTTTGGAAATCATGACAGATGCCGGCCGGTTGAGAAGCTTTTTGGTGTTGAAGATATTGTAAATCTCTTCATCCTTGAGAAGTCCGTCTGCGTGGATTCCGGCCCGTGTCACATTAAAATTGCGTCCGACAAAAGGCGTCATAGGAGGAATGCTGTAACCGATCTCACGCTTGAAGTATTCCGCGATCTCCGTGATCACAGTCGGATCCATGCCATCCAGAGACCCACGCAGGGCAGCGTATTCAAACACCATGGCTTCCAGAGGTATGTTCCCGGTGCGTTCCCCGATGCCAAGCAGTGAACAGTTCACAGCGCTGGCCCCATAAAGCCAGGCTGTTGTGGCATTGGCTACAGCCTTATAAAAATCGTTGTGTCCGTGCCATTCCAGATACTCACTTTCCACATCGGAATAATGCTGAAGACCGTAAATGATACCCGGAACGCTGCGGGGGAGAGCCACTTCCGGATAAGGCACACCATAGCCCATGGTATCACAGGCGCGGATACGGATGGGAATGCCGGCATCCTGGCTCATCCGGGTCAGTTCGTTGATAAAAGGCACAACAAAGCCATAGAAATCGGCGCGTGTGATATCCTCAAGGTGACAGCGGGGCATTACGCCGGCCTCGAAGGCAAGCGATACTGTTTCCAGGTATTTGTCCATGGCCTGTTTGCGTGTCAGGTGCATTTTCTTGAAAATATGGTAGTCAGAACAGGACACCAGAATCCCTGTTTCGCGGATGCCGAGGTCGCGTACCAGCTGGAAATCTTCTTTGGTGGCACGGATCCATGTGGTGATTTCCGGAAACTTCAGGCCAAGATCCTTGCACCGTGCTACTGCTTCACGGTCCTTCTGACTGTAGATGAAAAATTCTGTCTGGCGGATGACACCATATGGTCCGCCTAATTTGCTCATGAGTTTGAAAAGTTCCACAATCTGATCGATGGAATACGGATCAACGGATTGCTGGCCATCCCGAAAAGATGTATCTGAGATCCAGATTTCCTCAGGCATGTTGAGGGGGACGCGACGGTGATTGAAAGTGACCTTAGGGACAGTTTCATAATCATATATATCGCGGTACAGGTTGGGTTCTGCGACGTCCTGCAGGGAATACCTGTAGTTTTTCTGTTCAAGCAGGTTTGTCTTTGGCGAGATCTCAAGCATACAGATCACATCCTCTTTTTTTAGAATTGCTTGGATTCACGGATACAATTATACAGGCGCATGTTTTTCTGTAAACACATAAACAAAAAAAGTGCAAAACCATTTTCAAGGCGCAAAAAATCCGATATACTCTGCAGGCATCTTATCATGAAAGGTCAGGATGGTATGGAAGAAATAACACAGGAGAGAACAGACGAAGATATCAAAATGATGATTGTCATGCGCCGTGATTTGGGCATGCGCAAAGGAAAAATAGCGGCACAGGCAGGACACGCCTGTGTTGAGGCAGTGCTTCATGCGATCCGGAAAGTCCCTGAGGGGAAGTGGAAGGAGACAGAAGAAGGGTGGACGGCTGCCAACGAAGATCTGGAGACATATCCGGTCCTGTCCTGGCTCCATGAGGGACAGAAAAAAGTGTGTGTCTATACGGACGGGGAAGAGAAACTCATGATGCTGGCAAAGGAACTGGAGGAACGCGGCGTTGCATGTTCGGTGATCAGAGATGCTGGACATACTGAATTCCATGGAAAGCCTACCATCACTTGTTTTGCCACTGAACCAGCGCCTGCATCCAAGCTGGATCCCGTGACTTCTGCTCTCCCTCTCTTTTAAGGACCGTTTCAGATTATGGAGGTTTTTATGCGCAGATTCATTCTTATTATGCTGATCCTTGTTCTCACAGCTTTACCGCTGCACAGTCTGGCTCACGAGCCGCTCCTTTCAGCGGGCGGAAGCTTCTGCTATGCAATTGATGCAAATGGCGAAATCTGGGGCTGGGGCGATAACGTCAAGGGCCAGCTTGGAAATGGCACCAAAAAACGTGTCTTTTATGCTCAGCGTGCTGCTGTTACCCTGGATGGAAAAGAAGTGACAGCCATCGATTGCGGCAATGAAAATACCTTATTTTTATTGGAAGATGGGACAGTATGGACTTGCGGTCCCAACAATTATGGACAACAGGGGGATAATACGAAATCCGGGTACCATTATGAGCCGGTCCGGATCCAGGGCCTGGAAAACATTGTTCAGATTTCCAGTGGCTGGGGGCATTGCATGGCATTGACCCGTGATGGTGAACTCTATGGCTGGGGAAGGAACACCGGAGGACAGGTTGGTGTTGGAAGCACAAAGAACGTTAAGACACCTCAAAAAATCAATGTTGAGAACATTGTAAATGTCGAATGCGGAGGCAAATATACACTTGCTCTGGATGCTCAGGGCGCGCTCTGGGGATGGGGAGAGAATGACCAGGGCCAGCTTCTGGATACGGGAAAAACAAAAAAAGTGACGGAGCCCCGACAGCTGGAAACCGGATTTGACATCGTGGATATAGCCTGCGGCGGCTCCACCGCCTATGCATTGACTGAAGACGGGGTGTATGCCTGGGGGCGCAATGATTTCTGGCAGCTGGGCATCAAGGAAGGTTCGCTGAGCAAAAAACCAGTGCGTGTGACGCTTCCGGAGAATATTGCGGTACAGAGCATTTATGCATATAACACACATGCTGCGCTCATTACGCAAGACGGGGATTACTGGACATGGGGCATGACACGCTGCGGTCAGCTGGGAAATGGAAAGCATCCATCTAAAAGTCTTCCGGAAAAGTGTGAACTTGATCAAAAGGTCAGATCGGCTTCAATGGGGTCATCGGGATCATATATTCTGCTTGAAGATGGTACGGTATGGGCGAACGGATACAGCGAAGTTGGTCAGACCGGAGCATATCCCAGGAAAACAGGATATGTGTATTATTGGAAATGGACGGGACTGAACCTTCTGGAAAGCACATGGAAAGATCCTGAAAACTGAGGATAAGAAAAAGGATAACTTGCTGCAGTTATCCTTTTTCTGTGTCAGGCAAGGGATCCGGCGAGGAACGTCTTTTCCGTCTGACGCGGTTGATATGGCGGACATATTCGCCGGAAGTCAGCAAATCGGTCAGAAGAAGCTGCTCAAAAACAGGAACGGTGCAAGACATAAAGCCGAGCTTTGTCTGGTACTGGCACATGAGATCTTCAGGAAGCACCATGTACCCGACCCTGATAGAGCCCGCAACTGTTTTAGAAAATGTGTTCAGATAAATGACGCGGTGGTGTGTATCGAGGGAAAAAAGCGTGTCCTCAGCCTTGCTTGAGCAGGAAAGTGCTGAATCATAGTCATCCTCAATCAGATAGGCATTGTGGTTTTCTGCCCATCTTACATATTCTCTTCGCTTGGAAGCGGAGGCTGTAATACCGCTCGGATAGGAGTGGAAGGGTGTGACGTGGAGGACTTGTGCAGCCGTATTCTCCAGACAGACAGTTAAAATCCCGTCGGCTCCCATAGCAAGGCGATCGATTGTTACTCCCTGCAGGGCATAGGTGCGGGAGATTTTCTCATAGGAGGGGTCTTCCACAGCATAAGATTTGTTCCGTCCCAGAAGCTGAACAATCAGACTGTACAGATACTCTGCTCCTGATCCGATTATGATTTGTGAAGATGTGACATGCAGGTTTCTTGAAACAGCGAGATAAGAAGCAATAGCTTCGCGAAGCTCCTGTGTCCCTTCTCCGGGTGAAAGCATCAGAAGACGCTCGCCGTAGGTGTTAAGCACTCTTCTCACGGCACGGGCATACTGGGGAAAGGGCAGGGAAGTATCATCTCCTGTAAGGGAGGATGCAACCTGGGCGCGTTTGATCTGTGTGACTGGCATCAGATCGTTCTCACGGTAGGCAACAAAATATCCGCTCCGCTGCCGGGAAATCAGATAACCTTCTTCAACGAGGATGGCATAGGCATGTTCAGCTGTAATCACGCTGACACCGTTTTCTTCGGCTGTTGTGCGCTTGGAGGGGAAACGGGTACCATAAGGGAAGGTACCCTCAGTGATTTGCTTGCGCAGTTTTTCATAAATGGCAAGATAGGCGCCGCCTGTTCTTGGCATATGAACCACCTCAAATCTGGTCATATTAAAAATTAAAGTACTGGTACTTTTATATATACCACATGACGTATTATAATCCTTCTCGTCCGGAAAGCAATCCGGAGAACTGTATGGTTAGAAAGAAGGGAGTTTTATGCAGACAAGATCAAAGACGTTGAATCCTTACAGGCTGACCAGTCTTGCTATCATGGCTGCGATCATTTATGTGGTAACACTGTTCCGTTTTCCTTTTTTGGGCTCTAAAGTTCATTTTGCCAATGCGATGTGCCTCGTCAGCGGGCTCCTGTTCGGCCCTGTTCCCGGCGGCGTATCAGCGGGATTGGGATCAGCTCTCTATGATGCCTTTACAGGTGGGTATGACCTTGTCAATGTTCTTATTACCTTTGTTTCCAAGTTTGCGATGGCATATATCTGCGCCATGATTTACCGTAAAGCGGAAAAGAAAAACGTCATTCTCCTTGTGCTTGCATGCATTGCCGGAGCGCTGACATACGTGGTCTTGTATATGCTCAAAACTTACATTTTTCAGGCCATGGTTTATGGCTTTCCGGCAGAAACGGTACAGGCAACCATGATCAGCAAGCTGATACCCTCTCTGATCAACGCACTTGCTGCAGTGATTGCAGCGCCGGTGTTTTACCATGCTGTCCTGCCGGCCATGCAGCATACAGGCATCCTGGATAAGGTAAAAGGATGAATCCTGACAATCTTGGATTGATTCCCCACTTTTTCATCAGAATCAGCTTGTAATTGAAACGATCATCCCACTTTTTCTTGACAGACGGCAGGAATCCCATGTACAATACATAGGGATAACTGCCGTTTGCTCCCATTGGAGCATCTGGCCAGGAAGAAGGGAGATCGCCATGAGCCGATATCATGTCAGGCACAGAGGCACCAACCGGATTTATGTCGACAGGCGGGGACGTGGTGGAAGATTTCAGGGAATTGTCATCCTGATTTTGCTGATTGCCTTTATTTCCGCATTGATCTATGGCTTGCCTGCTGTGAGACTGCAGCATGAGGAATCGGAGCTGATCCGGGCGCGCCTGCTTACAGAATGTGAAGGCGCTGTCAACCGGGTGTCACGGCTCAGCAGGACCGCAGGAAGCAATTCAACGCTTACGCTGGCAGAAATCAGAAGCTATATCTATGCGATGGATGTCATAAATCAGACGCATCAGTCATTGACTGGTCAGCAGCTTGTTGAGAACAGCCGGTTTACATCTTTGTACGCTCTGCTGGAATCTTATACTTCGCAATTGCTGTCGGGTTCCGATACCGGTGCCATGCAGACAGCGATTACAAATGCACTGTCTGAGCTGTACCAGAATGTGCAGGCACTCAACTGAGAAAAAAGCCATAGGATCGTTTCTTATGGCTTTTTTTGTGAGTCGGGTAATGTAAATTTCTGCTTTCAGGAAACAAATTGCCTTTGAGGTTCGTATAAATACATGGGAGATGCATCCCAAAAACCAGAAAGGAAAGTGTGAATTAAAAATATGAAAAAGTTGCTTATTCTTATACTGAGTCTGATACTGGTGTGCAGCCTGACTTTGGCAAGCGCCGCAGTAACAGAACTTTTCACAAGTGAATCAACAAAAAACGCCAGGCTGTATGATGAGGTTTCTGTCCAGGGTATCGCCCGTACTGGAGATGAGGTCTTTTTCCTGGTGGCAGCCACAAGAAACCTTGCTCTTTACCATTGGCACGAAGGTATGGAAGACGCCGAGTGTGTTGATGGAGAAATACTCAACAGTATGGATTATGATTCCTTGGAGAATCTGAAACAATACAACCATGATGCGGATGCAGAACATGCCATATCCTATCTGATTGAGGATAAGGATCAAAAAAGGCTGCTTTCTGTGAATTTTCTGACGGGAAAATTCTTTGAATTAAAAAATGAACAAGGGAAGCTTACTTATACAGATATTCCGGTAGGCTCTGAAAACGGCTGTTTTTCCATTTCTGACATTTTTCCTGCAAAAGATCATTTCTATCTGGAACATCTCGAATTGGCTAGGCTGCACAATGACAGGGTTGAAATGTTTGTCCGCGGCTGGAATGAGGAAACCGGTACGGATGGGATCCGTATGTTCATCCTCAATCTGGCCAATGGTGTCTGTGAACAAAAAGACTTTATGGATGTGGGACATGTATGCGAGGGATGGAATCATGAAATCTATGGCACCTATCGGGACGAGGAGAATGCCTATGACCCTGAAACGGATACGATGAAACCGTTCAACCTTGTCAGGCTGAATCCGGAGAACGGCACGCAGGAAGTGATTTGTGACATTCCGGCTAACTATCTCAGTGCGCTCAGTTACCATCCTGGTATCGACCGTGTGCTCGCGTTTGTGGGAACAAGGATTATGGGTGTCAATCCCCAGGGTGAGATGGCACAGGTGGGATTTTTACCTTCTGAAAATTATACTTCTTATATGACAGCTACAGATGATGGAATCTGTGTCGGGTCGTGGCAGGGCGTGTATCTGCGGAAGGTATCCCTTGATTTTAGCAGTGAAAGACAGCTGACGACCTATGGCTTTTACAATACGGATGCAATCAAGATATTTGCCAGGGAAGAACCTGATGTACCCGTATATCAGAATGAAAATTCCTATGAAGGCGCTGATAAACTCCTTGAAGGCATGAAAAATGGGGATATGGATATAATCGGTATGACGATTGCATATAATCCATTTACCACATTGCGGGATAAGGGATATTGTGAACCGCTTGAAAAAAATGAAAAGATCAGGACATTTACAGAAAGACTCTATCCTGTGTTCAAAAATGAAATTTTTATGAAGGACCATGTTGTGGCCGTTCCTTACCAAGCATGGTCGTATGATGGTCTGGGGATTATGACAAAGGGTCTGGAAGAAACGGGACTGACAGAAGAAGATCTTCCAACAAGTTTTCTTGGATTGTGTGAGTTTATCAGTACATGGAACGATGAGTACGCACAGGACTATCCGGAATATATGCCGCTTCAGTGCTATGGCGATATTAAGGAAACGCTGACAAACGAACTTATCAAAAGGTACATCAATTATTGTAAAGGAAAAGGTGAAATCATCAGTTTCAGTGATCCTTTATTCCGGAAACTGATGAGTGCCATTGAAAATCTGCATACTGACAATCTTCCGCAGT
>CAMNGW010000140.1 GCA_946538615.1 uncultured Clostridia bacterium | reverse complement strand
GGTGCCGCCGCCAATGTCCACGACCATGGAGCCGACCGGCTCGTAGACCGGAAGACCGGATCCTATGCCGGCAGCGAGTGCTTTTTCCACCATGTATATTTTCTTGACGCCGGCAACCTTGACGGCTTCATATACGGCCCGGCGCGAAAGAGGAGAAAGGTCTGAAGGTATGGAAATCAGCACCTTGGGTTTCACCAGATAGTTGGTGCCGATGGCTTTCCGGAGAAAATAGCGGATGAGGACCTTGGCGGCTTCAAACTCTGTGATTTCACCGTGCTGTATGGGATGCACGACAGACTGGGGGTTCCGCATCCTTCCGCGGTGGTAGCTGGCTTCATCTCCTACGTACAGGACGTGTTCATGTTTTTCACCGTCCAGGACAACAAGGGAAGGTTCACGTATGACGATTCCTCTGCCTTTGACATAAACAAGGGTGTTGGTGGTACCCAGATCAATGGCGACATTCGGTGCAGAAAATGGCATGATATCCCGTCCTTTATTTATGAATGAGCTGGCAGGGTTAAGCCGCATTTAGCCAAAAGCGCCCGGGTCAGCGGAAGAGGGAGGCCAATGACGCCGGAAGGGGTTCCCCTGACTTCCCGTATAAACATGCCGGCAATGCCCTGAAGCGCATAGGCGCCAGCTTTGTCCATCGGCTCTCCTGTGTGGACATAGTTAAGAATATCTTCATCTGTCATATCAAGGAAACAGACATCTGATGTGTCGACCCCGCAGAAGACTTCTCCTTTGCGCGACACAGCGCATACCCCGGTATAAACCTGGTGCCAGTGTCCAGAAAGAGAACGAAGCATGCGGCAGGCATCTTCCTCATTTTCGGGTTTTCCATAAGGAACATCGTGCATGGCCACAAGCGTGTCTGCAGCCAGGACGATCTCCCCGGGGTGCCGGGAAGCCACACAAAGGGCTTTTTTCTGACACAGGTCCGCAACGGCAGCTTTGGCGCCAAGGGACGTGTGTTCATCAACGTCTGCGACATCAATATCAAAAGTCAATCCCATCACGGAGAGGAGCTCGCGGCGCCGCGGTGAGGCTGAGGCAAGGATCAAGTCGGGCATGGGTCTCCATCACCTCCGGGTTCGGAAAGAGAATCAACAGGTATCGACATTGCATTATACCACAAGTGTGACATGCAGTGAACAGAAGAAGTAAAACACTCTTTTGCAGGCAGAAAGAAAAAAAGGTGCATTTTGGCTTCAGGCAGGAATGCCTGAACCGGTACAGACCGAAGTCACGTGCTGGTCCGTGTGGGAAAGAAAAATGGAAAGGAAATACCGCACAGGAAAAACAAAAGCCACAAACAATCATCTTGTGGCTTTTGCAGGAATTACGGGTGCAGGGGTGATGAGCAGTATCTGCAGGTGCCGCCCGAAGGTGAAACTGAAACACTGGCGCCGCAGTTTGGACATTTCATGACGATGGTCTTGCCGGCACTTCCATCCGGCCCGGGAACCGGTGGTGAAACGCTCTGGGGACTGGCAGCAGCTGCCTGCGTGACAGAAGGAGTCTGCTGGACTGTATTGGCTTTTCTTTTGCGGAAGACGAGGAAGAGAAAAACCGCCACAACCAGTATGACTGGCCCCACGAAGACTGCGGAATAAGACGTCTTGCCGGAAGACTTACGCATAATGGAACGGGCGGTTTCTGAGAAAGCTTTTCCAAAAAGCCGGGCTTCTGAAAGTGAAGTGTCGTCATAGTACCGGTCAATCTTCGACAGCAGAACCTCTCTGGCTTCATCGTCAATGACACGCTTTGCATCCTCTCCGACAAAGACCCCGGAAAGATAATTGCCGGAAGCATTGGGGTACTCCCGGAAAATCAGGAGAAGATGGCCCTTGTCCTGAAAATGGCTGTCATAAAAGTCGCGGGCCGCGTTTTCCAGGTCATTGGTATCAGAAATCGAGGCACCTTCGGATCCCGTGATATACAGATAAGGCTGGACGCCAGTGAGCGAATAAAAAGTCTGCATGTCATCAACCAGCTTCTGCTGCTCGGATGAGCCTGCATTGTCAATCCAGTCTCCCCAGCCGTCCTCGTACCATTCACTGCTTGTCAGACACAGGGATGGACTCAGTTTTTCCCTTGATATGGAAGATGATACGGGTGACGGACTGCTGTTGCCAAAAAAGGGGGCGAAATAACCAATGACCGCAATAATGACAATGATCCAGAGCAGGGTGCTGCACCCTGGTCCGGAAGAGCGCCGGACATTGCGTCTTCCCATGTATGGTGAATGGTGGGAGGATCTGTGGGAACGGTACGATGATGTGTGCCTGGGAGAGCTTCTGAAGGAAGAGTGAGAATGGGAACTGAAGCTTCCGCGGGATGAAGAACGATAACTGCTGTGAGAGGAACGTGAACCTCCGGAACGGGAATGTGAGCTGAAGCTTCCGCCTGAAGAGGACCGGGACCCTCCGCCACCGCCACGGGGCATAGCAAGCGCCTCCTTATCTTGTACTGTTTTCATGAGAAATGCATATTCAGTATATTCTTTTTTGCGGGTTCATGCAAATTGAAATTGTAAGGGAATATATTCTGAAAAAGGACTGAACTGTGATCGGTGAAAGACGGCTGGTCTTTCCAGTCTCCAAAGATGCACATCCAAATCCGGCCTGTTCCGGGAAAAGCCCGGAACAGACAAATTGCAAAATTGGATTGACAACCCTACCGGCATCAGATAATATGCCCCACATATACTCTGAAAGGGAGGCTGTAAGAATTTGGCACGGGAATTGCTGGAACTGTATTGGACCTTTGTCCAGATTGGCTTCGTGACCTTTGGCGGAGGTTATGCGATGCTGCCCATTCTGGAACGGGAGCTTGTGGATAAAAGGCACTGGACGACCATGGATGATCTGAGGGATTATTTTTCCATTGGACAGTGCACCCCCGGAATTATTGCATTGAATGTGTCAACCTTTATTGGCGAAAAGCGCAGCGGAATCAAAGGTGCCCTTCTGGCTACACTTGGTTTTCTCACTGGCCCTATTCTTATCATTCTTGCGATTGCTGCTTTTCTGACCAATTTTGCACAGCTGGAGGTTATTCAGCATGCTTTTGCCGGTATACGCGTATGCGTCTGCGTCCTGATTGTGCAGGCGGTGCTCCGGCTCTGGAAAAAATCTGTTGTGGACCCGTTCACGCTGGGACTCTATCTGGCTATTTTTGCTCTGCATGCATTTTCTGGCCTGCTGCCTTTCCGTGTTCCTGCTGCCGTTCTGGTGATCTGTGCGGGCGTGGCTGGCGTGGCTGTCTCAAGACTGCACAACCGTCATACAGGAAAGGCGGGTGACAAATGATGCCACAGTTTCTTCAGCTTGTTCTGGAATTTTTTAAGACGGGACTGTTTTCCGTGGGCGGCGGACTGGCCACACTGCCCTTTCTCTATGAGATCTCGGACAGATGGGGATGGTTCACCCATGCCGATATTGCCGACATGATCGCGGTTTCAGAATCCACCCCCGGGGCGATTGGCATCAATATGTCCACCTATGCGGGCTTTAAAACAGCTGGCATCCCGGGCGGCATCTTAGCCACGATGGGCCTTGCCCTGCCCTCTGTCATCATTATTCTGATTATTGCCAAATTTCTTGCGCATTTCCGGAACAACCCTCTTGTGGAAGGCGCTTTCTATGGTTTACGCCCCGCGTCAATTGCCATGATCAGCGTTGCGGGTCTGAATGTGGCCAAAGTGGCGCTTGTCAATCTTTCTGCCTATGAGGCCACTCATGCGCTTTCTGATTTATTTGTCTGGAAAGCCATTATACTGGGTGTCCTGTTTTTTATCGGGCAGCGCAAACTGAAATGGAACCCTGTCATATTTATAGCGATCTCGGCTGCAGCAGGCATCATTTTCAAATTCTGAGACCATACAGAAAGGCTGCCGCAATGCGGTATCCCCCTGCATTGCGGCAGCCTCTTTTTGCGTTGAATGATGGAATTTCATTCTGTGCCGCCGGTTTTGAATGCGTGGCTCAGGCCACTCTTTTTGAAGGCAGATACAAGGAAGCAGCCAACGACGACGGCTACCGCCTCACCTGCGCCAACCTGCAGCACAGTAAAAAAGAAAGGCAGATGGTACAGCAGGGAGAGCATGCTGCCGATTATGATGGCATTGGACAATACCGGGCAGAGAGCTGCGATCCATATGTTACGGCGGAAATGCCAGGTGCCAAGAGCAGCAATGAGGGTGGCCAGTGTACCGAATATCACGTCCAGAGGGCCTACCGGACTGAGCAGGTTAGCAACAAGGCATCCGACAGTCAATCCTGGTACGGCTTCGGGAAAAAGGAGAACGAGCATAGTCAGGGCTTCGGACAGCCTGCATTCCCAGCCGGTGCCGGCGCCGTACGAAAGGACAGGCGTAGCTATCGTTATGGCTGCATAAAGGGCGGCAATCATGGCTGAGAGAGTAAGGGAACGCGTGGTGAGCAGATGTTTAAGCATAGGTTTCTTCATTGTTGGCTGCTTTCTGTAAGAGAAAAGGTTTCCAGATTTCTATAAGCTGGTTCAGAGAAAAGGAAGCATTCGCAGGGCTCGTGCTTGGCAGTACCTGGGCCTTAAGCCCTACGGTGCTTTCAAGGTAGCGGTGGTAAAGTTTCCCGGAAAGGGCCCCGTTGCACAGCACCTGTGAGATTTTGGCAACAGACAGGACCTGGCCGATATCTACGGGAATGACATTTCGTACAGAGGCATCCGATGAGCCTGTGATAGTGCAGCTGCCTACGGTATCCCACAGTGCAAGGTGATGGGAAAGCACAAGGTCCTGTTTTTCCTGGACCGTTAACGGGACATCTGTTTCAAATACACCCGCGAGCATCTTCCAGAAACGGTTCTGCGGATGCCCATAAAAGAACTGCTGCTCACGGCTTTTCACGGAGGGAAAGCTGCCGAGGATCAGCGTGCGGCTCTGTGGGGAGACAAGAGGGCCGAAGGGGTGGAAGATTCTGCTGTTCATGGGAGGACGATTTTGGGATGTTCTTTGCTCTCCCTGTACATGACAAAACGCCGTCCAATACACTGCACGCCTTCGGCGCCCAGTTCTTTTGTGAGGGTATCAAGTGCTTCGCGGGCGGTGATGGGGCACTCGGGCTGTACGCAGCCCTTGATCAGTTCCCGTGCTTCGAGGGCATCGCTGGCGGACTTGATGGTGCCCGGTACGATACCATCCTTGCCAATATAAAGGATCGTGTCAATGGTATTTGCCATGGAACGGAGCATGGCGCGCTGTTTGCTGGTCATAGGGTCCTCCTGCAATTAATCTACAAAATCAAATTCAATATCTGCAATACGCACCGTACTGCCTTCGACCGCACCGGCTTCACGCAGTGCGTCAATGACGCCGAGCCGGCGCAGGGAGCGGTGGAACCAGTTAATGGATTCGTCATCGTCAAAGTTGACACTGTCCAGAAGGTGGTCCATGGCTGAGCCGACGACCACGTAGACGCTCCCATCCATTTCAATGGTGAAGTTGTCAGGCGACTTTACTTCCTCAAGCGATGTCTCCGGTTCATAATGCTGGATGGGTGGGAGATCGCGCAGCATGTTCTCCATGCAGTCAAGAAGAGGTTCGAGCCCTTCATGGGTTGCCGCCGAAATGGCAAACACAGGGATGCCTTTGCTTTCAACATGTCTGCGGATGCGTTCAAGGTTTTCTCCTGCACCTGTCAGGTCCATTTTATTGCACACAAGAATCTGGGGACGGCTTGCCAGATCCCCGTAATTTTCCAGCTCATGATTGATTTGCTCATAATCAGCAACCGGATCGCGTTCTTCAGAACCTGCAATATCGACAAGATGAAGAAGGAGACGGGTGCGGTCCACATGCCGCAGGAAATCGTGTCCCAGTCCGGCACCTTCAGAAGCGCCTTCTATCAGTCCGGGAATGTCAGCAAGCACAATGTCCTCTCCATGGCGGCGTACAATGCCAAGGTTGGGCGTCAGCGTGGTAAAGTGATAGTTCCCGATCTTGGGCTTAGCACTTGTGACGACGGAAAGCAGGGTGCTTTTGCCGACATTAGGATACCCTACCAGCCCGACATCTGCGATGGTTTTCAATTCAAGCAGAAAGGTATGGATTTCCGTTTTCGTGCCCGGCTTGGCAAAGTTGGGGGCCTGACGGGTCGGTGTGGCGAAGTGCATATTGCCCCAGCCGCCGCGTCCGCCCTTGAGAAGCAGGCGGGTTTCGCCGGGGGTATCCATATCTGCCACAACCAGGCCGGTTTCGGCATCGCGGAAAACAGTTCCCGGCGGAACTTTGATGGTCAGACTTTCGCCGCGTTTTCCCGAGCACCGGCCGCCGGCGCCGCCCCCGCCGTTTTCTGCCGTATATTTGCTTTTAAAGCGGAAATCGAGGAGCGTGTGCATGTTGGGGTCTGTGTACACATAGATATCGCCGCCATGTCCGCCGTCCCCGCCGTCAGGACCGCCGTTGGTGACGAACTTCTCCCGGTGAAAGGAAACTGCACCGTTTCCTCCGTTGCCGGCTTTGCAGGTGATCTTGACGCGATCTACGAAATTGCTCATGATGAATTGCCTTTCTTTGGGTTTCCTTGATCAGTTGCGCAGGGACTGCAGAGGAGCAGGGATCCGCCCGCCGCGCGCTACAAACAGATCACAGTTATAGGAATTGACCGGGATCACAGGCGCAAAGCCCAACAGACCGCCGAACTCAACCGTGTCCCCGGCCTTTTTCCCTACAGCCGGGATGACGCGGACGGCTGTTGTTTTGCTGTTGACCATGCCAATGGCAGCCTCGTCGGCAATGATGGCGGAGATGGTAGCCGCACTGGTGTCTCCGGGAATGGCGATCATATCCAGACCGACGGAGCATACACATGTCATGGCTTCAAGCTTTTCAAGATGAAGGGCGCCGAGCTGTGCGGCTTCAATCATGCCAATGTCTTCACTGACAGGAATGAAAGCACCAGAAAGGCCCCCGACATGATTACTGGCCATGACGCCGCCTTTTTTCACGGCATCGTTGAGAAGCGCAAGTGCGGCTGTTGTACCCGGTGCGCCAGCCCGTTCAAGTCCCATCTCCTCAAGAATCCGTGCCACAGAGTCTCCGCGCGCAGGTGTGGGGGCGAGGGAGAGGTCGACGATGCCAAAAGGTATGCCAAGACGCTGGGAGGCTTCACGGGCGACCAGCTGGCCGACACGCGTAATTTTAAAAGCTGTGCGTTTGATGGTTTCAGCCACGATGTCAAAAGGTTCGCCCTTGACAGATTCCAGTGCTGTCTTGACCACACCGGGACCTGAAACGCCCACATTGATGACCGATTCGGGTTCCCCGATCCCGCAGAAAGCGCCGGCCATAAAGGGATTGTCTTCTACAGCGTTGGCAAATACCACGAGCTTGGCACAGCCAAGACCATCCTTGTCAGCTGTATTCTGGGCAGTCTTCTTGATGATCTCTCCCATTTCGCGCACGGCATTCATGTTGATGCCGGCCCTTGTGGAAGCCACATTGACAGATGAACAGAGCCTTTCGGTCACCGTAAGGACCTCAGGAATGGAGGCAAGCAGGCGTTCATCAGCTTTTGTGGCGCCCTTCTGCATTAAGGCGGAATAGCCGCCGATAAAGTTAACGCCTGTTTCGTGGGCTGCCCGGTCAAGGGCTTTTGCGATCGGAACAGGGTCACCCTGACAGATCAGACTGACTGGTGTGACTGAGATGCGCTTATTGACAATAGGTATGCCGAGCTCTGCCTCAAGCTCCTCCCCGGTACGTACAAGATCCTTTGCAGTCGTGCATACCTTATCATATACACGCTGTGCACAGACTTGCGGGTCCTGGTCCGAACAGTCCAGAAGATTGATGCCCAGGGTGATCGTGCGTATATCAAAATTCTCCTGTTGGATCATATGCATGGTCTGGAGGATTTCGCCGGTCTCGATCATAACGCTGTCACTTCCTATTTATTGTTGATGTGGAACTGCCTGAGCTGTGTTTCAAACGCGGTGCATGGCATCAAAGATATCCATCCGCTGCATATGGATGGACATCTTCAATTCTTTGCGTACTGATTCCAGCTCGCGGTCGATTTCAGCAAAGCCCATATGAGCGCCATCAAGATCCACAACCATCATCATGGTGAAATAACCATCGAGGATAGTCTGAGTGATGTCTAAAATGTTGATATTGAGATCAGCAAGCTTGGTGGCTACACGGGCAATAATGCCTGTGGCATCAAGTCCGGTAACAGAAATCAATGCCTTGGTCATGTGAATTCCTCCAGTTCTCGTGTCCTTGCGGAACGGGACAGAATATAGGCGAGGATTCCCGCTTTGTCAAGCAAGCACGTACAGAAAAGCCCGCCATGATCACCGTGACAATGTCTGCGCAGGCAGGAAGACAAAGCAAGGGAGAACGCAAGGGATATGCGCAGTGCAATCAGCGTCCTGGAGCGGGCAGTATCTTTGTGCTTTGGCACTGTGCCACAAATTCGCTTGATTCCGGACATTTGCATGAGTATAATGCGTACATCACGTCATGATACAGGAGGTCAATGAGGTGCAGATTCCGGATATTCACGACTACCAGGGAAAAAGAATTCATATGGTGGGCGTAGGCGGATCCAGCATGTCGGGACTTGCGCAGCTTCTCATCCATGAAGGATATACTGTGACAGGCTCTGACAGGACAGATGGTTATCTCATGCAAGATGTCCGGGACGCCGGATGCGGGACAGTGATTGGCCACAGGGCTGAAAATGTACATGGTGCGGATCTTGTGGTTTACACAGCAGCAATCAGTCCGGACAACCCGGAACTTGTCGAAGCCCGCCGTCTTGGCATCCCCTGTCTGGAGAGAGCCTACCTTCTTGGCCAGCTTATGATGGGGTTCCGATGGTCTGTCGGTATCTGCGGGGCCCACGGCAAGACCACAACGACCTCCATGCTCTCGCAGATCCTTGTGGAACTTGGTATGGACCCGAGTGTTCATATTGGCGGTAAGCTGGACGCCATTGGAGGCTCGACAAGGA
>CAMNGW010000139.1 GCA_946538615.1 uncultured Clostridia bacterium | reverse complement strand
GACTTTGGCAAAGTGCTGACCTGATTTCATGTCACTATAATGTTGCATTAAGGATTTCACCGCCGTCAATCACGCAGCTTTCAAATGTCACTTCGCCCCTGAATGTCCTGCGGATCTCATGGGGGATATAATGGAGCTGCGTGCAGTGGGGCGAGCCGTCCACAGAAGCAAAGATCATCCGGGTCACTCTCCCGGTGCCGAGCATAGCTGCAAGCTTGGTCACAGCCATATTCAGATGTGTCTCCTCAAGGCACAGCGTGTATACGCAGTCTGCACGCGAACACAGGCGCCGGAAGGCTTCCGGCTCAGTCTGCCCAAGGCAGCTCCCTGCCACCAGCACTGTGCCTTGCGCCTGATAGACATTGGTTGACATAAGGTTCTGCATGCTTCTGTTTCCTTTCCCCGGCGCCCAAACGGGCCGCCGGAACCTGACTGTACATCATCACAGAAAGGGGGGCGCGAGATGACGGAAGTCGAAAAACTGGCCTATACCAAGGGTTTTATCGACAAGCTTGCCCAGGGTACCAATCCGCTCACCGGTGAGGGCATACCTGAGGGCGATCTCCTCAACCAGGTGCGGATCTCCCGCTGCCTCTCGTATGTCTCGGACATTCTGCGCCAGGTCATTGAAAACGGGGGGATCCAGTGCCCGCACCCCCGCAGACAGGTCCTGCCTTTCTCCCTTGCCGAGGGCGCCCTCGCTTCTTTTGCCTACGATGAAAAAGGGCTCAGCCTTCAGGAGATCGCCAACCGGGTGTCTGCCCTCGCTGCGAGCCCTGACTGCGTCGCCCTTCTCTCCCGGAGCTTCCAGAGCTATCTCATGGCCTGCGGCCTCCTGCAGGAACAGAAGCTGAGCGACGGGACGGTCGTGACTGGTCCCACGGAGCTTGGGCGGATGGGCGGCATCCGCACAGAAACCAGAACCGTATCCGGTCAGGACTACCGCATTCTCCTTTACGATCTTCAGGCCCAGATGTTCCTTCTTGATCATATTGATGCCATCATTGAGATTAACCGCTCACTCGTAAGCTGATACAGGGCCGGTCTTCAGGACCGGTCCTTTTTTTCTGACATGGCCATCTCAAGGGCCAGCCTGGCCGCCCCGAAGGCGGCGTCTTTTTTGGGGAAGCCCATGCGGATGCCGGGATAAACAGCGCGGACAGCCCGCTCCACTGCCTCACGGACCGGAGCGTAATGTTCCAGAATGCTGCCTGAAAAGGCCAGCTCTCCGTCTTCCATGCCGGTCTTTCTCCAGCCGGCGAGCACCATTTCAGCAAGGTCAGTCCCAGCCCTGTGCGCGATCTGCTCCGCTGCGCGGTCCCCGGCTTCCCATGCAGGAAGGAGGAGCCTTGAGAGCGATGCGATCTCCTTTTTCCCGGTCCCGTCGGCATACAGCCAGGAAATCATGCCGCCGATGTCCCCTGTACCCAGCTTTTCCCGGACAGCATCCGTCAGCAGGGTCTCCGGTCCCCGGCCGTCGTGCGCGCGGGCAACAGCTGTGAGGATATCCCGTCCGATGGCGTACCCGCTCCCGGGGTCATCGATAAGGTACCCATAGCCGCCCACGCGGAACGTCCTGCCTTCCCTGTCCCGTCCAAAGAGCACGGACCCCGTGCCTGATATCAGGACGGCACCGTGCCCCTCAAGTGCGCCCGCAAGCGAAATCTCCTGGTCGCCCTTCAGGGCAAGCAGGCCTGTATAGCCGCACGCCCTGACGGTCTCTTCCACGAGCCGGGCGGCGTGCACGTTGCTGATCCCGGCCATCCCGATCACAAGAGCAGCGCATGTCCCGAGGCCGAAACGCGCTTCCATCCCGGCAAGCCCGCTCTGAACCGTCTCCTTCACAACCGCCTCGTCCGTCCCGTTCGGATTGATCGGTCCGCTCAGGGCGCTGCCGATTTCTCTTCCGTTTTCATCCAGCATGACCAGTCTGGTCTTGCTGCCCCCGCCGTCCCAGCCAGCTACATACATACTGTCAGCTTCTTTCGTTCCATTTTCATGCATTGTAGCAGAACTCGCCCGCAAGGAAAAGATTCTTTTATGTCTGTTATGGAAATAATTTACACCCTTATTGACAGCTATATCATTTTTCTGTATACTGAAAACCACCGAAAAAACCGAAAAATGATATGATCTTCGTTTTCTTTTTTCAGATTTCCTGAAACCTTTGTCTTTCCAAAGGAGGTATCCCTGTTGGTTAAACGGAGCACCATCCTTCCGCCATCCAAAAAGAAAGGAAAGTTCACGCTGGACGATCTGCAGCTGTTCTTCCTCTCTCTCCCGTCCCTTTGCTGGTACATTCTGTTCTGCTATATGCCCATGTTCGGCCTGATCATTGCCTTCAAGCAATACAAGGTGGCGCCCGGCAAGGGATTTTTATGGAGCCTTTTCAACAACAGCGCCTGGTGCGGCTTTGACAACTTCCGTTTCCTGTTTGCCAACAACCGTGAAACCACGCTGAACATGTTCCGCAACACAGTGGGCTACAACGTGATCTTCATCGTCCTTGGCGTGGTCATCCCTGTGGCCCTTGCGATCATGATCAACCACCTCCATTCCCAGCGCCTGGCCAAGGTGTGCCAGACAGCTATGTTCCTCCCCCATTTCCTGAGCTGGGTCGTAGTCGGCTATTTCGTATTCGCCTTCCTGTCCACGGACAATGGCCTGATCAACCGGTCGCTTCTGCACTTCGGGCTCTCCCCGGTCAAATGGTACCAGAAAGATGCACTGAACTACTGGCCCTTTATTCTTGTTTTTCTCCATATGTGGAAAACGGTGGGCTATTCCATGGTCGTCTACCTTGCCTCCATCAAGGGCATTGACGAGAGTCTCTATGAAGCCGCCGTCATAGACGGCGCCAGCAAGTGGCAGCAGACCCGGTACATCACCCTGCCCATGCTCAAAACCATCATGGTGATCATGTTCATCATGGCGGTCGGCAAGATCTTCAATTCAGATTTTGGCCTCTTCTACCGGACGACCCGCAATTCCAACTCCCTGACAAGTGTCTACCTTACCCTTGACGTCTATGTCTACAACGCCATGTTCAACAATCCGCGTCCCATGTACGGCTATATCTCAGCCGCAGGTTTCCTGCAGTCTGCCCTCGGCTGTGCCACCATGCTAATCGCCAACGCCATTGTCCGCAGGATTGACAATGACAGCGCACTGTTCTGAACCGGGGAGGAAGCTGACATGACGAATCCAGAAAAGAAAAAGGCTTCCATTGCCGCCTCAGGCTCAGGCATGGAACGCTTCAATGCAGTAAAGCCCACGACCAATATCCTCTATTCCCTGCTCTTTATCTTTCTCGCCCTTTTGTGCGTGATCCCCGTGATTTTTGTCATTATCATTTCTTTCTCCTCCGAGCAGTCCATCAGCCAGGTCGGCTACAGTTTCCGTCCTGTCGAATGGTCCACCAACGCCTATGAGTATGTGTGGACACTGCGCAACGCAAGCGGCATGCCCATTGTCATACGTTCCTTTATCAATTCCATCGGCATCACCATCTTTGGCACCTGTCTTGGGCTTGTCCTGATTTCCACCATGGGCTATGCGCTGTCCCGCAAGAATTTCAAGCTGCGCGGCTTATACACCACCCTGATCTTTATCCCCATGATCTTCTCCGGCGGCCTTCTGTCCACCTACGTGATCAATACACAGATCCTGGGGCTCCGGAACACCTATTTTGCCCTCATCCTTCCCCTTGCCTGTTCATCGTTCTACGTCATTATCATGCGCACGTTCTTCACGACAACCGTGCCCGACGAGATCATCGAATCCAGCAAAATGGACGGGGCTTCCCAGTTCCGCATCTTTGTCCAGCTCGTGCTGCCCATTTCCCTGCCCGCGCTTGCCACCATCGCGCTCTTCCTCACCTTCAACTACTGGAACGACTGGTTTCAGGCCAGCATGTACATCGAAACGAGCCAGAGGGAGCTCTATCCCCTGCAGTACGTGCTTGTCAACATTGAAAAGAACATCCAGTACCTGACCAACAATGAATCCTACATGTCCGCCGACTCCAGCATGGTCCTCCCCAGCGAGACCATGCGCATGGCCATTGTTGTCATCGCCGTTGTCCCCATCATGTTCTCCTATCCTTTTTTCCAGAAATATTTCATTTCCGGTCTGACCATCGGCGCCGTGAAAGGCTGAACCCGTTCCATTGTGACGTACGTCACATCAATATTCTTTTTAAGGAGGTAACCCCATGAAAAAGACCCTGTCCCTTCTTCTCGCCCTCGCACTTCTCCTCTCCATGTGCTCGTTTGCCGGGGCAGAAGCCAAAGAGCCTGTACACCTTGTATGGTGGATGGGCTGCACCACAGAAGCACCTGTCGACTGGGCCGAGGTTGAAGCCGTACTCAACGACTACAGTGCTGAAAAGATCGGCGTCACCTGCGAGTTCAAGTACATGACCAGCGACCAGATCGCCCGTGCCACGCAGACCGGCGAATACTTCGATATCGCCTTTACCTGCGACTGGTACAACGATTTCGCCACCAACGTCGCCGACGGCCTGTTCCTGGATATCTCCGGCAAGCTGGACAACTATCCGGCTCTGAAGAACTCCGTGCTGGACATGGCCTGGGCCGGCTCCACCATCGATGGCCATATCTATGCGATCCCGCACATGAAGGACATCGGCATGGAAATCTTCTGGATCCTCGATTCTGAATACTTCCTCAACGAAAAGGGTCTGGAAGCCGATCACTACATTTCCTTCGAAGGCATTGAAGAATACCTTGAAATGTACAAAAAGGACCATCCGGATGACTATCCCTACAAGATGGCCAATTCCGGCATCACCTCCTGGCAGAACTGCCTCGCCGACTGGATCTCCATGGAATATCTGATCGGTCTGGACTGGGACGCCCAGGGCACCGAAGACGAGCTCACCGTGAAGACCGCACTGGAAATCCCGCGCTGGGTCAATCGTCTCAAGACCATCCACTCCTGGTATGAAAAGGGATACATTAATCCCGATGCCGCCGTCACCGAATCCATGGGCCGCGCCATCGCCGGTGTCGTCCAGTCCGGTCAGGGCTGGTTCGGCGCTGAGACCATCTGGTCCAACGCCCGCCAGAAGGCTTCCTACATCTCCCGCTATGACGGTCCGTACATGAGCACTTCTTCCCTCCGCGGCTCCATGACCGCCGTCTCTTCCACCACGCCCTATGCCGACGAGGCCCTTGCCCTCATCGAACTGATGAACACCGATCCTTACTATCGCGAGGTTGCCCGCTATGGTATCGAAGGCAAGCATTACATCAAGAACGAAGACGGCACCGTCACCAAGACCGACCTTGGCAACACCAACATGAGCCTGTGGGCCTATACCCAGGGCCACTACACACTCGGCCCCGTGGAAGCCTCCGCTTTCGAGTCCGTTCCCGCCGATCCGGACCAGTGGGAGAAAGTCTTTGAAGGCTATGCTGATGCCAAGCTGTCCGCCGCCATGGGCTTCAACTATGACCTGAACCCTGTGATGACCGAGTGCCTTGCCATTGCACAGATCATTCAGGACTATAAGTTCGAACTCTACACCGGCACCTCCGATCCCGATGTCGTGATCCCCGAGATGCTCGAAAAAATGTATGATGTGGGCCTGCAGAAGGTGATTGATGAACTGCAGAGCCAGCTCAATGCCTACATGGGCAAATAATCATCCCGGAAAATAAACCAGACAAGGCCGTTTCCTTCTGGAAACGGCCTTGTCCTGTACAGGAGCGTACAACTATGATCCGTCCTTTTCTTCCCTCCGATGTCCCGCATATCATCCGTATCTGGAACGGGGCCGCTGAACGCGGCGAAGTGCTTTACAAAACCCTGACAGACGACCTTTTTCACCTCCTCTTTGCCTCCCGGCCCGGCTTCCCCGCCCATTTCTTTGTCGTTACAGCACAAGGTTCCGAGGCTCCTGTCGGGTTCATCCACGGCGTCGACCCTTCCCATGTCCCCGAGGGCAAAAGCGGCTGTGCCTGCCTGACCACTGTCTTCGTTGACCCACCCTTCCGCCGCAGAGGCCTGGCTGCTGAAATGTACCGTACGCTGGAAAAGGACCTTGTCTCATGCGGTGCGTCCTCTGTTTCCATCACCAGTGTGAACCCTTTCAACCTTCCCTGGATCATTCCCGGGACCCCCGGCCATGACCACAACAATATGCCCGGTCTGGACAGGGACTGCCCGGCCTATCCGTTCTTTACTGCCCTCGGCTTTCAGTCCCTGCACACGGAAGTGGCCATGTACCGTCCGCTTTCCGACTGGAAGCTCCCGGACGCCATTGCACAGCACCAGGAAAAGCTCCTTGGTGAGCACATCCGCACCGGCATCTATGACCCTTCACTCAACTGCGGCTACGACAGGCTCTGTGACGGAGTGGGCAGTGATTACTGGCGCGCTGTGCTGCGCACGGAGATCCACGCATGGAAGACAGGAGAGCCCAACGCCGAGCCCAGGTTCTGGCCCGACGGGCGGAAGCCGGACGGGCCGCGCCCCCTCATCACTGCCGTGTGCGGGGACCAGATTGTGGGGTTCACCGGGCCGGTGGATCTTCAGCAGAGCGGCCGGGGCTGGTTCACTGGGATCTGCGTGGACCCGGATTTCCAGCACCGCGGGATCGCGACGGTCCTTTTCAACCTTCTCATGCAGGCTTTCTATGAAGAAGGCGCTGCATTTTCCACCCTCTTTACCGGCACCGACAACCGGGCACAGCGGATCTACCGTGCTGCCGGACTCCGGGCCGTGAGGCAATTCGATCTCATGCGCAGAACATGCGGGGAGGTATGATCATGTCCAAAACCATTATGGCTGTAGGCGCACATACAGGCGACGCCCAATTGACCTGCGGCATGCTCCTTGCCAAGCACGCCATGAACGGTGACCGGGTGGTCATCGTGGACCTGACTGCAGGGGAGCGCGGGACGCCGGCCGGATGGACCACAAAGGACTTCCGGGCCTACAACGTGGAATGTGCCAAAAAGTTCGCCGAAAAGATCGGAGGGGAATCCCTTGTTCTGGATACCCCCGACGGTGAACTGTACGATACCAAAGAAAATGAGCTTGCCCTGGCTGAAATCATGAGGCGCTATAAGACGGATGCTGTGCTCTACCACTGGAAAAACAGCCTTCACAAGGACCATGAGGCAGCCAGCCGCATCACAGAAAATGCGATCTTCTATGCTTCCCTGACAACCTTCGAGCACGAGCTCCCGCCCGCACCCATCCGTTCGTTTATGTGTGCCGAGAACTGGGAGGATGAGCCCGATTTCATGCCTTATTATTATTTTGATGTCACACAGGCTTACCCTGTCTGGGAAAACGCCATACGGGAACTCTGGCTCGCCGAGCACTCCACGTCCTTCAAATATCTCCGTTATTATTCCGCCCTGTCGGTGGTCCGTGGGGCGCGCATCGGGGTGGACCATGCCACCTGCTTCGGCGTGAGCGCCTATGCCAAACGTCAGAAGCTGGAGCTGCTGTGAAGCTGAAAGGAGAATGCTATGCAATCTGCTGTCTCTTCTCCTGGCGACTGCCAGGTTTCTTCCTCCGGCCTTCTCCGCTTTCTGGAAGCCGCGGACAAGGTGCGCAACCAGGTCCAGTTCCACTCCATCATCTTTCTCAGGCACGGCAAGGAGGTGTTCCGGGCCGAATACACGCCGTACCGCGCCAGTGAGCCCCATACCCTCTACTCCCTCAGCAAATCCTTCTGCTCCGCCGCAGCCGGGTTCGCTGTCTCTGAAAAGCTGCTGGACTGGGACACTCCTGTGACATACCTTTCAGAAGACGTCCCTCCGGGCCGGGACGACCTTCAGACTGTGACGCTTGAGTCCATGCTCTGCATGGCTTCCGGCCTTGACCCGGCCTCTGATTCCAGACCGGACGCCCCGGGAACCACCTGGGCCAGACACGTTCTGTCCCACAGGACGGTCTGCCCGCCCATGACGCACTTCCATTACAATACGCTGGGGACATATCTCGTCTCATGCATGGTGCAGAAAGCCACTGGACAGACCATACGGGACTATCTGGCCCCAAGACTGTTTGAACCCCTTGGCATTCCCCTTCCCGAGTGGGACAAGTCTCCGGAAGGCATTTGCTGCGGAGGCTATGGCCTGCACCTCTCCTGTGAGGACATAGCGAAATTCGGCCAGCTGCTCCTGCAGCATGGAAGATGGGAAGGCAGACAGGTCCTCCCGGAGGGGTGGGTCGAAAGGGCGACGCGCAAGCACATAGCGCATGATGAAGTGCCTACCTCGCCCAGAATGGAATGGGTGCAGGGCTATGGCTACCAGTTCTGGCGCTGTCTGGATGGAAGGTATCGTGGCGACGGCATGTACGGGCAGCTGTGCATCGTGGATGAGAAGCGTGACGCTGTGCTCGCTGTGACGGCCGGTGCCGCAGACATGTCCGTCGAGATGGAACTGATCCGGGAGCACCTGTTCCCGTCATGCGATGCAGCTTCTGAGGACGGTGCGGATGAAGCACTCCGCAGGAAGCTTGCTTCCCTTTCCTATCCTCTGCCCTCCGGGGACGGCACCCCGGGGAAGATCCCTGAAGGGACTTATGTCTCAAAGGGTCCCCGGCACTTTGAAGTCACCTTCTCCCTCCTCCCCAGCGGAAAGCTCCGGGTGGCCTGCGATTTTTCGCCCTTTGGTTCGTGCATATGGGAGGCTGGCAAGGATTCAGCCATATGGCACGGGGACTGTCTCGCCTCTTACACATACCTCAGGGACGGTCTGTTCCTTTCTTTGCGCTGCCCCTCCGATCCCCTCACCTGGGAAGGTCTCTTCACCTGGCACGATGACACACTGGTTTTTGATGGCTACGGCATTGATATGCCCCACGGCCATGTGGAATTTGTCCGGAAAACGTAAATCCGCTCTGCAAAGAAACAGTCACATGCGCGTTTACGCATGTGGCTGTTTTTTCTGACCGGGAGTCTGTTGGGATGTTTGGCGAAAAAAAACGTAAAAATGGCGAAAAAAAGACTGACTTTATCACTATTCTTGA
>CAMNGW010000138.1 GCA_946538615.1 uncultured Clostridia bacterium | reverse complement strand
CGTGTACCCCTCATCTTCCTCATGTTCAAGACTGTGCATGGCTTCAGTTGCAAGGCTGTCACAGCGTTCATTGAGAGGGTTCCCGTTATGACCGCGTACCCAGAGATACATGACCTGTTTTCCTGATTCTGCAGCATGAAGGCGGTCCCAGAGATCAGTGTTTTTGTTTTCACGGAAGCGGCCGGTGGCTGTGTACACCAGATATTGGCTATCCGAATAAAGAAGAACCCTTTTGCCTGCAGGAATCTGTTCAAGGGCAGTGACAGCGGCTGTGATTTCCATTCGGTTGTTGGTAGTACAGCGATAGGCTTTTTGAATTTCTGTTTTACAGCCATTTTCCATGCTGTGGATCACAATGCCAATGCCTCCGGGTCCGTTGGGGTTCACCAGGCAGCCGCCGTCGGTATAGATGATATAATCCATATCACCGGATTCAGGGATAATGGGGTGAGTCTGCTTCATAATGCCCTGTACCTCTCCAAATAATGTTGACAAGGCATTGTAACATAAGATGACGTGCCCCACCATATCTATTTATGGCTTGCTGTAAGATTTGAAGAGAATAATGGAAAAAGACAAGAAAGACGTTTCTCTTTGAATGGTATCATGGTACAATGGCTCGGCAGCTGTCGGAATTCAGGTCCGGATTCATGATGGTACTTTTTGAAGGCACCATTCAGGTTGTCTTCAGGTATTGAAAAATGCAGGAAATTCAACAGCCGTGTCCCGACAGATGAAATGCAAACAGAGGTGAAAGAATATGCCAATGGATGGCATTACAATAGGGTTTGCAGCCAGAGAGCTTGACAAAATGCTGCAGACCGGGCGAATTGATAAAGTCAGTCAGCCAGAGAAGGACACAGTGATACTTCTCATTCGTGCCGATGGAGAAAACAGACGGCTGCTTTTATGTGCTTCACCCAATAATGCCAGACTACATCTGACACATGAAAACTTTCCTAATCCGCTTGAACCTCCTGTTTTATGTATGATGCTCCGCAAGCACCTGCTGGGCGGCAGAGTCATATCCATCAGACAGGTGCATGGGGACAGGATTGTGTATCTGGATATCGATACAATCAATGAGATGGGGGATCATGTTCTCAGACGCCTGATTCTTGAGATTATGGGAAGGCACTCTAATCTGATCCTTACAGATGAAAATGGCCGGATTCTGGAAGCGGCCCGGCATGTTTCACAGGAAATGAACCGTGTCCGGCAAATTCAGCCGGGCCTGATGTATGAAGAACCACCCGGACAGGATAAGATGCTGCCGGAATCTGCTGACCCGGAAGAGCTCTTCCGCAGGCTTGAACAGCTCCAGGGTGTTCCGTTTGCAAAAGCAATAGGTCAAAGTGTGATGGGTCTCTCAGCAGTATCTTCGGGTGAATTTGCTTTCCGCGTGCTCCAGTCCGGGGAAGATGAACCACAGGATCTGTACGGTGCATGCCAGCGACTGTGTACTTTCCTTCTGCATCTGCCCGAGATCGCGGACCCGTGCATTCTTGAGGATGAGGATGGCAATTGCCTGGATTTTTATGCTCTGCCGTATCTGAGCCAAAGGAACGGCAACCGCATTGCTTTCCCAACCCTCAGTGAGGCCATGGAACGTTATTATGGGTCACGGGACAGCAAAGACAGACTGCAGCAAAAAAGCGCCAGTATGGTCCGGGTGTTAAAAAATCAGATTGAACGCTGTGAAAAGAAACTGGCCCTACAGGAGGAAGAACTGGCTGGAGCAGCACGAATGGAAGAATACCGGATCATGGGTGATATCATAAATGCCAATTTATGGCAGATGAAAAAAGGGATGCCAGAAGCCATCCTGGATAATTTTTATGGTTCTGACGGTGAAAAAATACGGATTCCGCTTGATACTCAATTAACGCCAGCACAGAATGCACAGCGTTATTTTAAAAAATATCAGAAGGCACGCTCTGCGAGGAAAACAGCTGCCGAGCAAAAGGAAAAAACGCTTTCTGAATTGAATTATCTGGAAGGTGCATTGCTGGACGTGGGCAAATGCGTTGGAGAGAGTGAACTGGAGGAGATCCGTCAGGAACTGGCAAAGGCAGGCTATGTGAAAAGGATCACGTCACGCAAACAGCAGAGGGACCTGCCCAAAAGCAAACCGTACCGCTACCTTTCCAGTGACGGAATTGAAATCTGGGTCGGGAAGAACAGTATTCAGAACGAACGCATGACAATGAGTGCCAAACCCGGAGAAATGTGGCTGCACGCCAAGGACATGCCCGGATCGCATGTTCTGATCCGCAAAGAAGGGGAGATCCCTGCAGGGACATTAAAAGAAGCTGCCCAGCTGGCAGCCTGGTACAGCAAAGGGCAGCAGTCTTCATCGGTTCCTGTCGATTACACGCTGCGCAAGTATGTCAAAAAACCAGGAGGCACTCCGGCAGGGTTTGTGATTTATACGAACCAGCACACGCTCTTCATGACAGTGAGCCCCAAAGATATTCAGGTACTCAAATTACTGGAAGCATGATATTGCAATTCGCTCCCTGTTGGATATATCATAATCATATTTCTGCTGTGCCACGGACAGAACGGCAGGATGGATTAAGGAGGAAAGAACACATATGAAAAACAGGATCTACTATTGTTTCCCGGGCGGGAAGTTCAAGGCATTGACTTTGAGCTACGATGATGGCAGAACACAGGACCGTCGTCTGGTGGAGATGTTCAATCACTATGGCCTGCGTGCAACGTTTAATTTGAACAGCGGCCTGTTTGACAGGGATGACAAGCGGATCCGGCCTGAAGAAGTGAAAGAGCTGTACCGCGGCCATGAGGTGGCTTGCCATACTGTTACACATCCGACGATTGCACGGTGCCCGCTTCCTGAGGTAGCGAATGAAATTCTGGATGACAGAGCCGCACTGGAGAAAATGGTTGGGACGCCGGTGCGGGGACTGGCCTATCCGAACGGATCATTATCCGAAGAAATCTGTCAATTGCTGCCCGGCCTCGGCATCCGTTATGGTCGTGTGGTAGGGTCCTCGGATACCTTTGCCCTCCCGGAAGATCCTTACAGATGGCAGGCAACATGTCATCATAATCACAGACTGATTGAAAATGCAGAAGCATTCAATGCTCTTTTCAAAAAGCAGTACCTGTATCTCATGTATGTATGGGGCCACAGCTACGAGTTCGATGATGCGGGGAACTGGGACCTTATGGAAAAATTCTGTTCGCTTGTCGGCGGACATGATGATGTCTGGTACTGTACTAACATTGAGTACTGGGATGCCATGGATGACCTGCACCGTTTGCAGTTCTCGGCAGATAACAGTTTTGTCTACAATCCGAATGCGAGATCCTGTTTTATCCGCGTCAATGATGGTGAGCCCGTTGAGATTCCGGGCGGATCGCTCGTCTGTCTGTGATGCCAGTCCATAAGAAAAGCCTGCTCTTTTTAAGGAGCAGGCTTTTCTTATGGATTATGAATGAAGATCATTGATCAAGTTCACTGGTAATATACTGTTCATCTATGAAGCCTTCAACCTCGCCGCACCGGATCCTGGCCCATCCCAGAACGGACCCAAGTACAGTCAGTTCAGTTCCGCTTGGCAGAAAACATACTGTATCATAGCCTTTTCCGGCACCGTAACGTACGCGGACATCATTGCCGGATTCGGTGAAAGCATAGGCGGTATAAGATCTGTCTATCACACCGGGGAGTGTGGGAACAAGATACTTCACCATAATGTACCCTTCAGTATAACCCGTGGTGACATATGCCCATTCTTCATCCGCGCTGATCAGATAAACTTCAGTTCCTGTCAGCAGTCTGGTGACAATCTGTCCGCCAGGCTTGTCACGAAGATTGATAGGGAAGGAATTGTCCGACTGAACATACAAAATGATGGAATCATTTTTATTAATATACCGCGGTTTGGTTTCCACGATATATTCGGAAAGAACATAGCCTTCCTGTCCATTGTATACAATCTTGACCCATGTACCATCGTTTTCAATCACTTCGACTTCTGTGCCCGTGATCAGCTTTGAAATGATGCGGGACTGACGGGAAGCTTCATAGCGCAGATTAACGGGTGCACTGTTGGGGGACTGGATATACCGGATGACAACGGTTTCCTCTTCCTCATCAACTTTCTGGGGGTCAGTTGTTTCCTGGTAAGGATCGTTTGAAGTGATATATTTGGTCTGTACATATCCTTCTGTATCGCCTACACGGATGTGTGTCCAGTAACCATTTGAATCAATAACTTCAATCTGTGTCCCTGTAATGAGGTGAAGGATAATCAAACCCTTGGTGCTTGGCTCATCACGGACATTTACCGGGGCGCTGTTTGGACTCACAATAAAAAAACTGCTGTCTGCAAACGCAGGAAGAGCAAACATAAGCACCAAAATAAAAGTAAGAATGCGTTTGCACATGATACGTTTCGCCTCCCAATGATCATTTCAACAAAACCACGCTCATTTTACATCAAAACAGTACTTTAGGTCAACAGGAAAGTGAAGGTCGGGAAAATATGTTTTCAGTCTGTTTTCAGAAAACTTCTTGAGCGGGACAAAGTAAATGTACGCAGGAAAAGGTAACGGATTTTCTGAGCGGATTTCAGATGGACATACATTGTATGAAAAAGGTTTTCCGTTATCTCAATGTCAGAGGACACAGGTGTGTAATGGCCGTAAAAAACAGCTGAGGTTCCTTCCTGGAAAGCGGAAATGAGCTCTTTGCACTCGCCACCCAGGATGGGGGATGCACGTTCCATAAATGCAGCAATTGTTTCATTGGGCAGCCGATGAATGTTCTGCACGGATAAAAGATCGAAGCAGGCCTGGATCCAGACAATGTAACATTCATAGAGGTTTCTTACGCGTTTTGCCTTCTGTCCGGGATGGGTCATTCTGATACGTAAAGCAAGAATGGCAGTTATAAGGAAAAATAAGAAAATAATCCAGAAAATGTGCGCGGAAGGGGGAGTCACAGCGGGATCCTCTTTGCCCTCCTCCGGTTCAGGCGTGGGAATGCTTTCCGGCTGTGGGGACGGGGAGGTGGCCGATGAAGGGACTGGAGTGGGAGCATCTGGATTTGGAGACAGAGAACTTGCAGGAGTCGGAGAAGGCAAAGATGCTGTTGGGAGCGGGGAGGGGGAGATGCCGTTTGGCACGGGTGATTGAACGGCCGTGGAAGACGTCTGGGTTTGTGTATCGGAAACGCCAGAGGAAGCTGAAGCGGTGGCTTCGACAGTCAGCCAGCCAAAATTCGGGAAATACACTTCTGTCCAAGCATGTCCGTCTTCACCGGTAATATATGCAGTGTCATTTCCTGCAGGCTGAGCGAGATAGCCTTCCACGTAGCGTGCAGGGATGCCGATCATCCTGCATAAAACAGTCATGGCGCTGGCAAAATACGTACAATAGCCTTCTTTGGTGTCCAGCAGAAAATGGGTAACAAAATCTTCATTATGAGGAACCGATGGGACATCTAATGAATATGTGTAATTTTCTTTCAGATAACGGGAAAGGGCAAGGACACATTCGTATGTACCATTGCAATCTTTTGTGATTTGCCTGGCCATATTATAGAGGATATCCGAAAGATGATCCGGTAAAGCGGTATAGGTTTTCAGGATGTCCTCATAGGCCGGATCAGTTTCCATGGAAGAACAGGACAGGATGATTTCATCAAGTCCAGCTTCTCCCAGCAGTGTAACCGGCGCAAGTACCTGCCAGGTGTCCCCGGAAACCAGGTCTCGCGTGACAAAGACTTCGGAAGCCTGATTAAAGTAAGGGACGAGATCACTGCCGACATGAAGCTCACGGATGCGCTGGGGCACAAAAAGATCCGAAGCAGAGCCTGTCAGCATTTGGACAGAAATGGAAAGAGGGGTGAGCAGAACATGGCTGGAGGATGGAAGTGTTTCATTAAATACAGCTGCCCGTGTAGAGAGCCATCTCGGTGAATACCAGAGGTACCGTCTTCCGCCGGTTGTATCATTCCAGGCATGGCCTGTATATTCATTTTTGATGGCACCCCTCAGATATACTTTGACAGGTGTACGAACGACCATCACCAGGTGTTCCTTCGGGGAAGGTTTGCCTCCAAGGTATGCCCCGTCCGGGTACCATCCCTCAGAAGCCAAAGAGAAAACATTTCTTGGCTCTGTATAAAAGAGATAGTCCATAATGCGCTGTCTGATCTGATCAGCTGTATCCTTAAACGGAGCAAGTACAATCTGGGAAGGCAGAATATAAAAAGAGAGGACTGCGAGAACAGAAAAGAGAGGGAGGAGGACCGTGAGTTTCATCATCTGCCCGGTATGGACAGAAAGAACGGCACATACGATCACAGCAGGGATGGCCGGTATAAGAAGGTCGGGCCTTCCGGTTTTCCATATCAGAACAAACAGAAGGAGAACCAGTGACAGGGAAGGTATACCTCCCTCGGACGGGAATGTGGCCAGATAGGCCAGGAAGGAATAAAGAAAGGCAAGAAGGATGGTGGCTTCAACGGAATAGAAGGGAAGCGCTCCTGTTACACCGCTCAACTGGAGTGTGAGGGCAATAATGGTATCAGAGACAGTCCTGATTGTCCCCGAAAAAACGGCCCATCCGCAAAAAACGAGAAAAACAGCCAGAAGAACAAAGAACGCCAGCCTTCTCCGTCTGTAAACAAACGCACACGCTGCTACTGACAGCACCATGCACACCAGGGAAGGAAGCAGGTTGTCCGTGAGGTCAAGCGCCATAAAGAATGTGAGACAGATGGATGCAGAAAGAAGAAGGGCTAGGACAGCATGACGGATTTCTGATTTCATGAGATATTCCCTCCTTCTTCAAGGAGCACTGGTGTGACGTAAGATACCTCACAATCAGCCTGCTGCAGCTCAGAAATAAATGGAAGAATTTCCTCTTGTTCCGGATCTGATGTGACATAATAGAATCTGATGGTGGGCCCCATTTTACGGAGATTCCGGACGATTTCTACAATATCACCATCCAGACGGCTCGTGACAATGACCGTAGCACCGATCAGGCGCATACGGCGGGACTGCATCATAAGAAGGTCATAAAAATGGTTCCCGGTGGACCATTCAAGTCTGGCAAGCGTTTCTGCAATGAATCCGGAGGGCATGTGCCCATCGAGTTCTGCGGGGTGCATGCCGGGCAGAGGGAGGTGAATCATGTGGTCATGCCGGGATTCATTGAGGAAAACAGAGTACGCAGTTTCCAGGAGTGCGTCCCTGAAACTGAGGTCTGTTCCTGTGCCGGGAACGGAACAGTCGAGAATGAGGAGGGCGTCAGGAAGAACAGGTTCTTCAAACTTCCGGACAAGGAGTTCCTGCTTTTGCAGACTGAGCTTCCAGTGGATCTTTTTCATGGGGTCCCCGTACTGATAGGCTCTGACATCAGATGGGCTGGTGATGTCTTCAGTGGCATAAGCCATGGTTCCCAATCCCTGATCAAGCTGAGAATAATTGAGGGGAGAAACCTGAAAAGAAACAGGCAGCACAAGCAGATCGCAGCTTGCATCTTTGGGAAGTACAGTCAGAGAAAAAAACTGAAACAGGTCTTCCAGTACATATTCAACGACGCCTGGCCGGAACGAGCCCACGTGGAGGGCTGTAAAAGGGAGCTGCCAGATATAATCCGGGTCTTTAACAGTGAGTTCCAATGGCTGCATATCCTGCGAGTCTTTGACGACTTTTAATTTCAGCGGGAGGACCGGCAAAAAGGATTTGTACCGGACGGTGAGCTGCATTATGACCAGGTCGCCCCTGCTGACCTGGTTTTTTTCCAGTCCAGCTTCTATATGGAGTGATCGGTTTGCGATCCGTACAGAGAGAAAGCCTGAAATCAGAAGGAAGGTGAGGAAAACAGCAGGCGGCAGGAAAGCAGGGGAACCGGTGGAAAAGGCCAGCAGATACAGAAACAGGGAAAATGCACATATGTAGCGTCCGCTGCGGGTCATCATAGGCGAACAGGGACAGCCATATTCTGAAGGATGCGTGTAAGCATTTGTTCAGCTGTCACACCTTTCATTCGTGCTTCCGGGTTGAGGACAATTCTGTGGGCAAGGACCGGAAGGAACATCAGTTTGACATCGTCAGGAAGAATATATTCCCTGCCGCTGAGCAATGCACAGGCCTGTGCGGCGTGCACAAGGGCAATTGCGGCACGTGTGGAGGCACCAAGCTGAAAGGACGGTTCCTGACGGGTAGCAGATACGAGATTGGCCACATAAGACCTGACCTCGGGAGAACAGTAAATTTGTCTGACCATGGCCTGCATTTCCAGAATATCGTGCCCGGAACAAACAGGTGCTACGCTTGCCATGGGGTGCTCAGCGCCTGAGTAGCGTTCCAAGACATCCATCTCCTGCTCGATTGTAGGGTAGCCCATGACGATGCGGAGAAAAAAGCGGTCCATCTGTGCTTCAGGCAGGGGATATGTTCCTACAAAGTCTCCGGGGTTTTGTGTCGCCAGAACCATAAAAGGCTGTGGAAGAGGATGCGTGACGCCGTCAACAGTGACCTGGTTTTCCTCCATGGCTTCCAGAAGAGCAGATTGGGTTCTTGGACTTGCGCGGTTGATTTCATCGGCAAGAATAATCTGACTCATAATGGCACCTTCTTTATAGGTCATTTCCCCTGTATGGAAATTGACAAGGGTAAAGCCGGTGACATCGGAAGGCATGAGGTCGGGAGTGAACTGGATTCTCCGGAAAGAACAGGCCAGTGAGCGGGCCAATGCACTGGCCAGGGTTGTTTTTCCGACACCGGGTACATCCTCGATAAGAACATGTCCGCGACAGATCAGAGCAATGAGCGCCAGCTCAATGGCATCCTCTTTGCCGACAATGACACGGCTGATCTGGTTTTCTATGGCGGCGATTAGATTGTGCACATGAACCATATTGTCATCCTCTCTGAGAAAAATCATTTGGCACCAAACGTCAGTATACATGGTTAACCATCAAGGTTCAAGATTGCTTGACGTAACCTGAAGGCATGATACAATCTTCTGCCAGACAGGAGGTAGTAATTTGGACAGTGTATTGCAGTTACTCGCAGGAAACGAATTTGTTTCAGGTGAATACATGTGTAAGGAATT
>CAMNGW010000137.1 GCA_946538615.1 uncultured Clostridia bacterium | reverse complement strand
GCTTTGGTGGACCAGGCCAGGTTCCCGCTGTTCCACGAGACGCACCGGATCCCTGTGATGTTCCTCCGGAAGAGGCTTTCCTTATATGCCTCGTATTCGTCCTTTGTCAGCTCGCACCATTCCTTGATCTCCGTCTTTTCCGGAAGTTCTGCCAGCACGTCCTTCCTTTTTCGCCTGTAATACACCGGGGCGACAATCTCTCTGAACTCCGGTGCCCGGGACATGTAGGCATACTGTTCGGCCCGTCTTGCGACGTCGGGCCGAAGGACACGGATCAGCGAGATCATCTCATTGACGCGGTTCTCAATCGCGGTGCCTGTCATGAACAGCAGACGGTCCGCTGAGGAGGCGATTGTCCTGACCTTTCTGGAGCGCTGAGCGGATTCGTTTTTGATAAAATGCGCTTCATCCACCACCAGCAGGTCGATCTGCTTCGGGGGCGTCTCCAGAAAAATACCGGTGGTTTCATATGTCGTGACGCCAGCCCCGCCGTTTCTGACCCATTCCTGAAGGGCCGCGTTCTTTTGGGGCCCGTGGATCTTGATGGCAGGGAGGCTGGAACGCTTTTCAATTTCCTTCAGCCAGTTGGGCAGCACGCTGGCAGGGCAGACAACCAGGAACCAGTTCGCGCCTGTATTCTTCAGGGAAACCATGGCGGCAATGGCCTGTATGGTCTTCCCAAGGCCCATCTCGTCCCCGAGAAGGACCTTGCCCTGGTGCAGAATGTATTTGACGCCCCACTCCTGGTACCGCCTCAGAATGACATTCAGCCCATTGAGGACATATGGCTGGTCCTGGATGAGACGGGCAAGCTCATCCGGCAATCCGTATTTTGACGTGTCCAGCAGGATAACGCCCGGGAACAGTTCCTCAATCAGCCCGATAAAAGCTTCCGGGTGTGCATCATACGCCGACCAGGCTTCTTCCCCTGTTGACCGTGCCTGCAGAGCGTTCCGGAAGGATGCGGCAGCGGCAGGGAAATCCATACTGTCCAGAGCCTGCCTTGCGCCGCTGAGGGCCTGTGTGAGCCTTCCCTTCTCCTCCTGTGTGGATAGGAGCCATGCCGCATTGTTCCTGCATGAGGACAGTTCCCTGATGAAAGGTTCAAGGGCGTCCAGTTTTTCCAGCGTCTGTGAAAGCTCCTGCTGTTTGTCGCGCACGAGCAGGTAATCATACACGCCGCAGACCAGCATGGTCTTTGAAGGGTTCTGTTCCAGCGCGTTGAGCTGGATCCGGATCGTCTTTCTGAACTCGTACGCAATGTCGGCCGCTGTTTCTTTGATCTGCTTCGCGGATTCCTCACTGATCCCGCGGATGGAAGCCAGGGCAGATACCGTGGCCAGATAGACATCTGCAAGCGTGCCGTACCCGCATTCGCGCAGGGTTTTTGTGCGTATGCCCGGGTGCCTCTGGTTGAGGACGTCCACATCATACGAACGCAGTGTTTCCAGCAATGTCTCCGCCAGGATCCGGTTGACGATGTTCCGAAGAGGCTCTGTTCTGTGCAGACAGGCCTCATATTCTTTCTTTACATTATGGAGGCTGCTGCTTCCTTTGACCAGGTTCTCCAGTACCATACTGACTTCATCCGGAAGTCTGTCATATGACAGGACCGGTCCGGCACATTCATGCGCAGCCTGTCTGTAGGCCTCCTGATGGGCAAGAAAATCCTGCATGACTGTATCCGCAGGAAGAGATTTCAGCGCTTCTGTCTCACGCCCGAGCGCCTCCGCGCTTTTCTCAAATTCAGGCTCCATGTCCCGCAGTCTGATATATGAATCTGCCGCAACCGCCTTTTCGTTTCTTCCCGTGAAGAACCACCTGATGGATGAGCTCCTGGCAAGGACCTTGTCACAATATGGCCGTATCTCGTCCGTATACTTCTTCTGGAAAAGAAGGTATTTCTCCTCAAAATCTGTCTGATGGACCTGAAGGTACAGAAGACGCAGACAGTCCGCTACCGCTGTGTCCACCGGGATTTCCGTACTGCCTTCTTCCACCTGCTTCCATATGATCTGGCTCAGGCGGGGATCTTCTGTAACGTCCTGTACCTTTCTGGAAACAAGCTTCCTGTCCAGGAATTCCTTCTTAAATGCTTCGGCTTGATCCCTGGCGCCGGAATAGGCTTTCTGATACTGCCGGACAAGTTCTTTGGCTTCCGGCGCTGAAAAAATATCTGCCACAATTCTACTTCCTTTTTCAGATCATTGGGTATCGGGTTTCTTTCTCCTCTCTTGTTCGCATGACATTCTGGCTCGTTAAGCTGAAGATGCTGATCCAAATTTTATAACACAGACAGACAAAAAACAATCTGGCGTCTTTTGGGCTGAAAACGGATCTTGACTCACGTGGAAAGCTTTTCAGCATTATTATTGTGTGGCGATTGAATATTTTCTTCTCTGCAACGCAAAAACAGGATTCTGTACATCATGCAGAGTCCTGTTTTTGCCATATATTATCCAAAGTTACAGATATGGCCTGAGTCGTTCAAACACAGTGCGGTAAAGTGCAGAATCAAAATGGATGCCGTCAGGAGTATGGTCAAACTGCAGATTCCCCTCTTCATCCTTCATACCATCATTCACATCGATATACTGGAAGCCGAATTCTTCAGCCAGTCCCTGGACCATTTCGTTGGCCCTGCAGATGTTCTCATTGGTGCGCACCTGAAGGGCCGGGCTGTCCCTGTGTGGGTTGACCGGATAGTAAGCCATCATGTAAACCACAGTGTCCGGCAGTTTTTCCCGGATGATCTGACAGATCTTCCTGTAGTTTTCTGTCAGATGGTCCATCCAGCTTCCGCCATCAGGCATCTCATGGATATCGTTGGTGCCGATGTTGATAAACAGTTTGGACGGCTGAACATCCAGCAGCATTACATCAATCGCAGCCAGAAAATCATCTGTGGTATAGCCGCCTATGCCACGGTTGTAAGCAACAGGCAGATGTTCATTCATGCAGTATTCTGTGATGGGGAACATCTCCATCAGGGAAGAACCGGTAAACAGCGTCTGCCCCTTCTGGATATAGGCGTTCTGCTGGCGGTAGTTATTCAGTTTCCTCTTCTGTTCCTCATGGAACTGCTCCATCATGTCCTGCATATACTTCTGCTGGACCTCCTGTATGGTCCGTTCCTTCTCAGTCATCTTGTCCCCCGTGCCGGCGCGGCTCCGGCCATAGCCATGTAAACAACGGATCCCGCTGAATCATCCGATTGCCCTATAATGTACGATACAAAAGATGAAATCCCTGCCATCTTATGCACTCAGCGACGGAGAAAGGACATGGGCTCCTCCACAGACCATATACTGTGCGTTCCGCTCTCCTGCTCTTTTTTCTTCTCCGGTGCCAGTCCTGCCCTCTGCATGCAGCGGGACCATTTCTGTATCCCAGGGGACAGGAAGATCATACCGTACCGGCAGCCAACATGCAGGACGGGCCATGCACCATATAACAGCTTGTCCATCTCTGCGTCCATGCATTGCCTGCTCCAGAAAAGCTGTTTAGCGCCTATCTTTTCTGCGGCCTGCGGACCAGGCCATAACGGAACAGTCCCGCTCCATGCAGAAAATCGCCTTACAGCTTCCTTTCCAGCCCAAATGCATCCTCTGCCAGGGCAAGGGTTTCCTCCACGCTCCTGCGTTCATCCCTGCAGATCACCTGAAAACCGGATCGCATAAAACGGTCATACCTCTCCTGTGAGTTGATCCGCTCCAGTCCCTTCCGGAAATTCTGCAATGCCTTCTCAGGATCCGGTTCTTCCATGATCAGCCTGTACAGGAACTGTTTTTCCCTGTCGGGCCTTTCAAAGAAGCGTCTGACCGAAATCTCCGGATCTGCCAGCATGACCAGGACATGGTGCGGATCCGCAATTTCCCGGAGGGTTTCCAGTGAAATATTGGTATCAACAAAAACCGGCTTGCCCTCTGCAGCTGCCTGCGGAAGGATTTGCAGCTCCAGCTTTTCGCACTCCCGTGAAACGCCGTCGACCCATGCTTCATACGCCTCAGGCGAGCGCCGTATGAATTCGTGCCAGTCCTCAAGGTCCCGGGACCAGGTCAGGCAGGGAAAAGCTTCCCGGTCCAGTTCCGGAAGAAGGCGGTTGTGGTAGTTCTCCCCGCATTCAATGCCATCGTATTTTTCAGAGAGCATATGGACCATGGTGGATTTTCCAGCATAGGCATTTCCCGTAATGAAATAGACATTTTTCAAAGCATAATCTCCATATACCTGCGGTACGTTCTGAAACCTGCTGCTTCATAAAAAGCGAGGGCTCCACGGTTGAAGGACCACATGTTCAGTTCAAGCCTGTGGAAACCCTTCTCCTTGGCGTAGTCCAGTATGAAAGAAACCATCGCCTTTGCAACGCCCCTTCTGCGGAAAGCTTCGTCCACACAGAATTCATCGATGTCCAGGAAGTCCCGCTCATACATAAATGGGTTCTCCGGTTTGTTAATGTGGTGCAGCACCGCAAAACCGCAGATGATCCCATCCTGTTCTGCCACAGCGATGCGCTGCTCAGGGTCACGGAAAATCACATGGACAAAATTCCGCAGCTCATCGCAGAAGCCCGGCTTGAACACTTCCGGCTTTCCGGCCACGTGAAGCTCATTGACCTGCCTGCGAAGTTCATTGACCCGGTCCAGTTCATCTTCTCTTGCGAACCGCACAGTGACTGCAAGAGCCTCCTTATGTTCCCTTGCCTCTCTGTCGTCCCTGAGAAGAGCATATATTGCCATATCACAGATGCCCTGGTTGTTCCTGCCTGCCCCGCGCAGAACACCCTCAAATTTCATGCCGGCTTTTTCCATCACACGGCCGGAATTGGGATTTCTCACATCGTGTCCTGCCCAGACCCTGGAGAGGCCCACGGTATCAAACAGATAGTCCATGACTGCCCGCAGGGCTTCCGGCATAATGCCTTGCCCCCAGTAGGCCCGGCCTACGCAGTATCCGATCTCAGCAGCGCCTGTGACCGATGCATCCAGCTTCACAACAGCTATGCTGCCGATCACCTGACCGTTTTCCTTACACTCTATCGCCCAGTTGAAATACTCCCCATCCCCGTACCTGGAAGTCCAGTCGGTCAGCACCGCACGCGTAACGTCTGCACTCTGGTGGGCCGGCCATGTCAGGTAGCGCGTGACAAGAGGATCTGAGGCCCAGTTGCTGTACATGTCGTCAGCATCTTCCATGCGGAAGGGTCTGAGAACCAGACGGTGCGTCTCTATTTTCTGTGTGCCGCTGAAGTTCATATTCTGTATCCTCCTCTGATTTGTATTTCCTTATATGGTCCCTTGTGCAGCGTTCCTCATGTCCTGACGGGAAATATCCCGTACATACGCCGCATGCGTCCGGAACGGGCGTACCTTTGACCCGCTGCTCCGCGGAACGGTTCCGGGGATGATCCTCTCTGTGTATGCTTCCCTATGAACCCATCGCTGCAGACCAGTAAGTGCCCAAAAGGCAGAGATTGCATGTCCGGCAGATCTGAAACGCACAAGCAGGCAGCTTTCTGCTTCCATTTCTCTGCATGATGCTGCCGTCTTTTCCGTTCCTTGCTGTCCCTCCGGGCCATTTCATACCATGCAGTGTGACTTACCGGAACACGGGATTCCCGCAAAGATTTCTTCAGGATCTGAACCGGTCTGTCCGGCAGTCTGTATGAGCAGGTGTCCCTGCCTGCAGTGGCCATGCTCCATGGAGAAAGATGCTCCTCTTACGGAACATTTACACTATACTATCCGGAGCCTGTTCAGGCAAGGTCCGGCAGCTGTCGTTCCACGGATTTTCTTCTTTTCCTTTGCGATTTGTGGAAGGTCCGTTCCCTTCAGAATGCGGCAGGTCACAGGGATGTGGCCTGTATCCAGGGAAAGACCAGAGCACCTGCTCTTCCTCTGCAGTTCTTTCTCTTTCCCCGGATTCGCTTGAGCCATGCGCCGCTGTAGCTCCTTGAGGCGTCTGTGACAGCACCTGTTCCTGTGATATACTGAACCCACATATCCCGTGAAGAATCCTGTAGCCTGGGACAAGTGCCGTATCTGAAAGGTTACAGGTACACAGCTGCGGACCCGGGGAAAGAACTGCAGGACGTATACAGAGGGATGTGTTCCTGTGTCCCAGCATGTGCAGCCGCCCTTGCCAGGAACGGATTCTCTCCGCTGCCTGCGGGCCCCGCACAGCCTGAAAGTCTTCTGCTGAGATGCTCTCATCTAGAAGGTACCCCTGAAAGAGGAACAGATACCGTATCCCTGCTGCCCTGCAGGACCGTAAGCATGGCTGAACCCCATGCATATATGACTGGCAGCACTTTCCAGAATGCTCCGGAGCGGACAGCCACCAGCAGAGGTCCTTCGGCTTTCCCTGTAAGGATCCTTTCCTGGACCGCTTGCCACAAGGGCCACAGCTGCACTGACAGAAAGAAGGTATTGGATGATATTCTATGACAAAGAAGACCTCCCGGTCCACGCAGACCCCTGCCTCACCTTGCCGGAATCCGGTCCCATGGCGGAATGCATGGAGACAATAAGGTGCATCATCCCCATACACAGGAAGCGCTATCCCCTTATGAATGAAGAAGATATTGTCAAGCTGGTTTTCCAGGGAATGCTCGGCGTCGGGCACCTCGTGACCCGGGAAGGGGCCACGGAGAGACTGCAGGCCGAAATGAGCGGACTTGAGCGTGACGGAAATGAACCGCTGACAGAGGAGCTCAGCCCTGAATGGTTCAGATTGAACCTGAGGGCCGCCAGGGCCCGGGGACTGGAAGAACCTGTGATCGCCAGGCTCCTTTTCCGGTCAGCAGGCCATGACTTACTGGGGTTCACCCGTCAGCATGTCTTTCTGTTCTGCATTGACCTTGACTGCTCTGAAGCAATGAAAAATGCAGCTGTGAAGGTGCTGGACGGAAACTGGCTCCCCTCTCATTCAGCAGTGTACCGGGAGGCTTACCGCCCCGCTTACAGGGTGCTGCATACAGACTGTAAAGAAGAACTGCTCAGACTGTGCAGCCCATTTCCCACACGGTAACCCCGGGTACCTGCACGGGTCCTGCGCTCACTTTACCATCCCTGCTGCCATGCATAAGTCTGTCTGCAGGGACATTCTGTGCCGTGCGGACCGCCCCCTCCCGGATGTACCATGGCCCTTCTTAAGAGGGGGGCCTGCTCCCCTGCAAAAGCCCGCACGGTGACCGCCAGCTCTTTTCCGGGATCCATCCTGTTTACTTCAGGGCGTTTATCTTTTCCGTCAGTCTTGCCCTGTCATAAAACAGGTCAGGATCAGAAAGGTACACGTCCGGCACCACGCCGGGGTCCGCATCACAGATGGAACCGTTTTTCACTGTGACAACGTTTCTGAAGCCTGACATGAAAAACATGGTGTCCCAGCCTGTGACAGCCGGTGTATTCATCCCGCTCCCGCCCCGGCTGGTCTGTCCGAGGAACGTGACGGCATGGCTGGTCTTCAGCATCGCGGCTGTCAGATTCCCGCTGGAAAAGGTCAGAGGTGAAATCAGGCAAAAGAGGTTCTTCTTTCCTGCGAGCGAGTCCGCTTCTGTGAAAAGATGGTCCCGATTGACATCCGCCCTGTAGTGCGTGATGCCCAGTCCGCCGGAAAAGGTATTGGCAATGCTGATAAAGCCCTCGCCCAGGAACCAGCTGATCACGAAAGCGGCGGAATTGACGTCACCGCCGGGACAAAGGCTCAGGTCCAGGACCACGTTCTCCACTGGGCTGTTTTCCCGGTTGATCTGTCTGTCCGCATACAGAACCTGCCCGATGGTGTCTGTGACCCCACTCATCTGGCTCACGTCAGCATCGTAGAACCGCTCTGAATCCATATTGCTGGTCAGCATCTGAATGGTCAGATAAGCTGTATTGCCATATTCAGTATAAAAATCCATGCCTTCTGGAAAAGCCCTGAGAGAAGCGCTCTCAAAAGACGCCTTGTTCCTTTCATGAATGGCTGATGAAAAACCGCTTTCCTCTTCCGTCGGCTCCTTGTCATGGCCCGACATCCAGGATGGAAAACTGAAGCTGCTGTGCAGATCATCCAGAACAAAAGTGATGACATCCATCAGGGCCTGGTCCGCCTGACCAGCATCTGCGCTCATGAGCCGCTCCTCATAGCCGTTGGCCCGGAAAAAGCGCTGGAAACTGCCGATATGGTGGCTGTCTTTCAGTCCATAAAAGCTGTCCAGCAGAAGACACAGTTCCATATAGCCGTATTTGGCCAATTCAGGCGACCTCTTTGCTGGCTGGGCAGCGAAATACTTTTCTCCCAGGTCGGATAAGCTGTCCGTATAGCCGAACATATATTCGTTTTCGCCGAAAAAAACAGCCTCTCCGTTGCAGCACAGGAGTACCGAAGGCGCTTTCGGGGCCCAGATGAGAAAATCATATGCCGTGTGGAGTGGCAGCAGATATTTCCCGTCCTCTGCATACATCGGGATTCCATACTCTGCAAGCGGAACGGTCCTTGCATCGCCTATATGGCTGTAGTGGGGCTTATATATGCGCTGCAGGAAATCCAGCGTGTTGGTCTGGATTTCAAAGGGCGAATGGGCCGGATCTTTCCCGAAGGTGTCAAAAGCCGTATAGGTGAGCGTGCCCTCCCTGAAATCGACAGTCACAGCAGAGTTCTGCGGAAGGTACGTACAGGTGAACGCGTCCTGAACTGCACTTGCAGCATACGTCTTCTCACTTTTTCCATCATCTTCCTTGTTTTCAGCACTGGATGCATTCATTCTGTTCATAAGGTCCGTAAAATCTGTCAGGTCCACGTAAGGCAGATCCTTGACATGGTCCACGTAATACAGGGGAAACTCCGCTATAAGGACCCTGTCGTCCACAGAACGGTAGTCCTGCCGTCCTGTAAAGAAAACAGGGACTGTCCTCTTTTCCAGCGTGTGTGAACCGTCATCCAGCGGGCTCTGTTCCGACAGAGCCGGAAACGGCAAAAGCGTCACAAGGACCAGCAAAGCAAACCATTTCTTTACCATTCTTTTTTCTCCTGTAACTCAGTTTACAGGGCACGCAGTAGCCCCGGGAATTGTCGCACTGTTTTCACTGTCGTTCCCCCTGTATGTTAGGATAGTTGTCAGTGGAACGAAAAACTTTTTGTGGTAGAATC
>CAMNGW010000136.1 GCA_946538615.1 uncultured Clostridia bacterium | reverse complement strand
GCTAAACCACAACAGGAAGGATGTCTTACATATGAAAACCATTATCCATGATCTCACCATGAAGGCAGATGCTGGCCGGCTCATTGCCATTGTAGGACCCACCGGTGCCGGAAAAACGACCATTATCAATCTCCTCATGCGCTTTTATGACGTCAATGACGGTGCCATCCGCGTCGACGGGACAGATGTCAGGGACTGCACCCGCAAAAGTCTGCGCAGTGCATACGCTATGGTCCTTCAGGATACCTGGGTGTTCCGCGGCACGATCTTTGACAATATCGCATACGGCAAACCGGATGCCACGATGGAAGAAGTCGTGGCCGTGGCCAAAGCGGCCCATATCCATCCCTTCATTATGCGCCTTCCACAGGGATACCAGACGGTCATAAGCGAAGATGGCGGGAACATTTCCAAGGGCCAGAAACAGCTGCTGACCATCGCGCGGGCCATGCTGTATGACGCAAGGATGCTCATTCTTGACGAGGCAACTTCCAACGTGGACACCAGCACAGAGCGGGAGATCCAGCATGCCATGCGTAAGCTGATGGAAGGCAAGACCTGCTTTGTCATTGCCCACCGGCTGTCCACGATCCAGCACGCCGACCTGATCCTCGTGCTCAATGAGGGGGACGTGGTGGAACAGGGGACGCATACCTCCCTCATGGCAAAGAAAGGCTTCTACTACCGTCTGTACCGCTCCCAGTTTGAATGAGCTGACACAGCGTGCAGCTCCCCGTTTGCAAAAATCATCAAAGCCCAGCCGGCTTTTTCCGGCTGGGCTTTGCACATGGGGATAAAAATGGAACTGATTCTTAACTGGTTTATATCAGACACCAAAGCATTCTGCTGCCTTTTTCATCCGTTCAGCCACCTTCACATGGAAGGGACAGCGGCTTTCGCAGCCATGACACGCCACGCAGGAAGACGCATGTGTCCCCAGAGCCAGATAATGGGCACGTACACTGGAGGGAATTTCATTCTGTGCACAGGCCAGGTCATAGAATTTATTGATCATGGCGATATCAAGACCCTCGGGGCAGGGCTTGCAGTGCCCACAGTACACACACTGTCCGGAATATGCATGCAGGGGAGCGGAGGCAATCACCGAGGCATAGTCTTTTGCATTCTCATCCGCTGTCTCATAGGCAAGCGCAGCGTCGATCTGCTCGACGGTGTCAAAGCCGCACATCACACTAGCCACTGCAGGCCGCGTCAGAGCATAATGCAGGAGCTGGACAGGCGTAAAAGCAGCGCCAAAAGGAGAAGTGCTCTCCTGCAGAAGACGTCCCCCAAAGAATCCCTTCATCACTGTGATGCCGACGTTTTCCGTTTCGCACAGCTGGTACAGTTCCGCACGTTCATGGTCTATGCCGGCATAGTTCCCGTTATAATCGGCAAACATGGTCTCCAGGTTCTCACTGGCTGGCTTCATATCAAATGCCGGATTGATACTGAAGAGGAGCATCTCAATAAAACCGGTTTGCGCGGCAAGCTTTGCGATCCTCGGATTGTGGGTGCTCAGCCCTATATGTCTGATCGTTCCTTTTTCATGAAGGTCAAAGACATAATCAAGATAGCCGGACCGCTGAATATTCGTCCAGTCCTCCATGGCATCCACATAATGGATCATGCCAAGGTCCACATAACCGTGTCCTGTCCTTTGGAGAAGGTCTTCAAAAGCCGGTTTCACATAGTCCAGATCCCTGGTACGGACATACTGACCGCCCTGCCACGTAGAACCGATATGGCCCTGCACGTACCAGGACTCCCTGCAGTCCTCAATGCCTTCTCCAATGATATCACGGGATTTGGGGTCCGCCATCCAGCAGTCCACAATATTGATTCCCCTGTCATGGGCATGCTGGAGCATCCGGACGCCCTCTTCCCCGGTATGGCGCTCCAGCCATTCTCCCCCAAATCCGATTTCACTTACTTCAAGACCTGTTCTTCCCAGTTTCCTGTAACGCATTTATCTTCCCGCTTCCCTTGTTTTTTTCAGACGATCCTGGCACACATAGCCGGGTTCAGCCGGAGACGGACAACCTCCCCGTCATTGAGATAAACCTGGAAATTGCTCTGGTCACCATTGCGGTAAAAATCCGTGTGCCATTCACCTTTCCCGTCAAAATGTCCTTCCTCAACAGAAAGATGGTTGAGCTGTGTGGACTGCCTCTGTACGAGCAGGGCAAAAGCATCTTCGTCCCCAGGGCCCGGCCGGAGAATAAAATTGATGCCGGTCCCGGCGCCCGCCATGTAATACTCATAAGGTGAAACCTCAACGAGGAGCGCCCGGCCGCGTTCCCTGGCATGGTACGCATATTCCGGAAGACGGGTATTGAAATGGGATGCCGGTACACGGTCCATATGTCTGACGAAAGAGGCTTCCACATGAAAATATTCCAGTCTGACATAGGCCTTGTCCGTGAACTCCTCTTCAAGAAGGGCGTGGACCCGCCCGGTGCCGCGCAAACGGATCAGGAGAGGAGCCAGGTTGCGGACAGCACGGTAAGAGATGGCGACCGAACGTGCCTCATCGGTAAGCGTTCCGTCATCCTTCAGCGTGTTTTCAGCGCCAAAGCCGCACAGGCCTGTGCAGCCCATCTCAAAGGCGCGGAACATGTTCAGTGCCGCAGCCTCACCCGCAGGCATCGTTTCCGGGATATACAGCGCATTATCCTCTCTGGCGTAGGCTTTCAGGACACGCATATATACATCTTTGCCGCCCAGATAGATATCCGGACAGATCAGGTCAAGGTCCGGTGCTGCCTTTTTCCAGATGTCGAGGACCCGGCTGACCGCTCCGCCCGCGTTATAGCATGTGCCTGCTTCCTCATAGCCCTGCTCTCCGAGCATAACATTGGTATAGACAGGAAGGGCGCAAATTTTTTTGCCGGCTCCGGCCATCTCCTGGATATAGCGCGCTGAGTACCACGCTGAGAAGGCTTCATGCGCGTGCCGGCCGAACTTTCCGCGCCAGGTATCCTTCCCGTTTGTTTCACCGCAGTCCGGGAGCGATACGCTGTGCAGTTCTTCAGGCAGGGGTTTCAGATAATCCTGCTGGGCAAGAACGGAATAATCCCTGTCCGTCCCTGAAAGCCCCACTTCATTTTCAATCTGCACGGCAATCACCGTGTGCTGCACGTCAGCCTCAGCGAGATATTTCAGCACCTCGCAATAGGCTTTCCTGTCCCGCTCCAGCGTTGCCTTGCAGTGCGGGGAGAGTGTGGGCCGCTGCATACCGTCATGGCCAACCACAATCTGATAGGTCTGCGGGTCCTTCTTGATATAGTCAGGCGCATAATTGGGATGGCCGTTTTTGTTCGCCCCGAACCACAGAAGGATCAGATACAGACCGCTGGGCCTCACCCAGTCCAGAAGGTTCTGGACCATATCCATGCAGTATGCATCCATTTCAGGTTCCACAAAGTTCCAGTACACCGGCACTTCAAGCACATTGCCGCCGTACTGTTTTACGGCCCGGATACACGCCATGATGTGTTCATGGCTCTGGCTTGACGAATTGCCGCTCTGCAGGCCAAGCAGCAGAACAGGCTCTCCCTGGGCGTTCCGGAAAAAATCATTCATCTTTCTGTGCCTTTCTTCAGCTCCTGCGCAAAACGCAAAAGCACGTCATTGGCCGCTTTGCCATAGGTGCAGTATCCGTCATGGTCGTGCCCGGCCTGCGCAGGATAAAGGTGCGTCGCGGACCAGTCCCACCATCCGGTGCCGCGGATAAAGGGGTGTCTGAGAAGGGCGCGAGTAAAAGCGTCGTAGTACCCGCATTGGGCCTGTTCGCTTGTCCCGTGTCCGTATTTCCAGTCATTGGGGCGCTTATCACTGCCGCCCCGGGAAGGGCAGCCGCATTCCATAAACAGGAACGGTTTCCCAAACGCCTGTGTCACACGCCGGATCCGGGCAAAGTTGTCATCGAGCTCATCTATGGGATAATAACCGGAAGAGGAAATCACATCGACCGCGTCCCACCATGTCACGTGGTCCTCCTGGAATTTGTCGCAATTGTAGGTGACCGGACCGGTATAATGTTCACGGACGCGGCTGATCAGCGCCCTCCATTCCTTGTCCCTGTGATCTGTCCCTACCATTTCACAGCCGGCACAGAACATATCCGCCTGATTGTCCTGCGCCATATCAGCAACGCGAAGCACATGCTTCTCCCACTGGGGAAACCAGTCCCGCCATCCGGGCTCTGTAGGAACGGGAACATCAAAGAAGCGGATGTAGGCGCGCCAGTATCCGTCCCTGCAGTTCACCATGGCTTTTACAATGATCTTCAGTCCCAGAGTGCGGGCATGATCGCAAACGGCTTTCACATCAGCCTCATCCATGACCTGGGGCGATACGGAATCGATCACAGTGGAATATGCATGGTCCTGCCAGGCGCACACCGGAAGGATTACCGCGTTGCACCCTGTGGTCCGGACCATTTCCTCCAGGGACCATTTCCAGGTTCCCCCCTGTGTGAATCCCTGTTTTTCACAAAAACCAAATGTATAAGCGTTAAGAAACTCCATCACTTCACCCCGAGATAAATATACGCTTTTCCCGAATGTATTGTAACCTGTCCGGAGACAGAAAATCAACGGTCAGGTTCCGCTGCCGGACTTTGTCCATCAAAGGGCACGGAAAAAGCCCATCCGGGAACGGGCCGCCATCAGGCAATATAGTTCATGGCAAGACGGACCATCAGAAGGGCTAGCACGGCCAGCATGACCGCCCGGACAAGCTTTGTCCCCCGCTGCAGGGCCAGCTTTGCGCCAAACCATCCCCCGAGAATCGAACAGAGCATGGCAGGAAACGCCAGGCCATAGAGCACATGCCCCGCTGCTATGCGTGTCACAAGGGAAGCTATGTTGCTGAAAAGGTTCACAGGTTTTGCCGTAGCTGAGGCTGTCACCATGTCCATTCCCAGAAGATGCGTAAACAGAAGGATCAGAAAGGTCCCTGTCCCCGGCCCGAAAAAGCCATCATAGAAGCCCATGACCAGTCCAATGGCTGCACAGAGAGGGTACTGCCGGCCAGTGAAAGGTTTTTCCTGCGTCTCTCCTTTTCTCCCAAAGAGCACAACAATGGCCACAACCGGGACAGCAAAAAGCATAAAGATATTCATAATATGTGTTCCCAGAATCATTGCCGAGCGCGTCCCCAGATACGATCCGGGCAGGGCACAAAGGGCAGCTGTCAGCGCAGGCCTCCACTGAAGCTTCCCGCTTTTCCAGTAGCGCACTGTGGCCAGGAGGCCTCCGAAGGTGGAGGAAAACTTGTTGTTCCCGGATGCAAAATCAAAGTCCAGCCCGGCGAGTGTATAAGCCGGCAGAGAGATCAGACCCCCGCCTCCCGCTATAGCGTCCACCGCGGCAGCCAGGAAAACCAGCGGCAGGACAATTAGATACATGTTCCATGTGATCTGCATAGGCATTACGTCCCCTCAAGTCATCTTTGCAGTGCGCGGCACATGCTATTCTCTTTTCGGTATTCTGTCAATCGCAGAAGGCAGACATACACGAAAAATGCACCGGCTGCGTTCCAGTTCCTGGCCATCGTCATTGATCCGATCGCCTTCTTCCCATCATCCGTCTGACCTGAAGGCCCGGGCCAGCTTACGTCTTGTCCTGCCCAGGCAAACAAGGGAGCCGCATTTCTGCGGCCCCCTCCGTTTTTGTTTCAGCTTTCCTTGTCCGTCAGGGCATTGGCAAGCTGTTCCTCTCCGGAATACCATTTCCCATCACGGAGATAAAACCTGTGCCCGCCTATATCCTCGGCCTGCTGTTCACCTTTCCGTTCCGGTCAGATTTCCTGACCGCCTTTTATGGTCACACACAGATCGTTTTCAGCAATCCCCCCGATCCGGGTATACGGTGAATCAAAGGTGTCGCCGTCAAAGCTCACAGTATAGAAATCATCAAAGAGAGAAAGGTGGCCCCTGGTCCCATCGCTGAGAACGAAGAGATGGTCCGAGATGCTGTAAGCAGGAAGTTCCCCGCCCAGATAGCACCCGCGGAGCACCACATGCATGGAGGCATTGAGCGCCATTTCCCTGCCGCTGGGCGTATAAGTCAGAACTTTCACTAGGCTCATCTCATCATCAGGCGTATCAAAGAAGACAGCATCGCAATCGTAGATCCCTTTCAGATTCTCTGTTGCAAATCCATATTTTGATTCAAGGTCCGACCCGCAGAAATAAAACATCACTGTCCACTCTGCTTTTTGAACTGCCTCATCTGCTCTGGCTCCCTGGTTCAAAGCAGTCAGCGGAAAGCAGTAAACAATGTATAAAATGCAAAACAGAATAAAACTTCTGATACCGTGCATAATCAACCTTCTTCATCCTTCTTAGTGCCAGTTCTGCCCGGACCGGAAAACCCGGATGCAGCCTTCTCCCTGGTGCCGATCTCTCTGATTTGATCATGTTTCCATTTCTGTGTGAGTTACTGTTCTTTGGCGTCTTAATTTACAAAGAAGAATGGTCAAGCCTTACTGTACCCGTAAGTCTTATCAGCACAAATGTTTACAGACATCCTGTCACAAACAGGGTATATAAAAGGATGATGTCCTTTAATTGGATAAAAATACAATTAATTTTACATAAACATCACAGATCTTGCAATATTACCAGCCCCTTTTCTGTTTTTCTTCAGCACTGTACTATGTTATAAATCAAGACTTTCTTTGATTCATGAGGCAATTCTGAAACCAGCATGCTGATCATGTAACACAGCTTGCCACCATTTCCCTTAAAAATCCATCCTTTCCGGCTCACACGGTTATAACAGGACATTCCTGTTTTTCTGGTTACAGATACGAAGTCCCTTCCCTTTTGGCACCGGTCCCATAAGGCACCCGGAGGAATCTCACTTTGTCTGGGTAAACAGGCACCAGTCCAGAAGCACTCTGTACCCTCTCATAATTTTACTTCCGTCGATAGCCGCTCTGTTACGCCCGGCAACTCGCAAGCGCCCCAAGTGCTTTTTTCTTTCCCCCGAAAGCAAAAAAGCCCAGCCTTTCAAAAAAGCATCTTCAGCGTCACAAAAGCTGAAGATGCCCCATGATTCATGTCCCGGACCGCAGTGTCCCGGATACTTTTTCCCTGTAACAGCGGATAAAGTAGACAAGTTCTGCTATACCCGTAATTGTCCAGCTGAAAATATACAGCAGATACAAAGAAAGTATGGTATGGAAATAGGCAAAAACTGTAAAAACCCAGATAATCCGGAAAACACATGAACCAAGTATCACAATAATGGTTGGCACAAAGCTCCGTCCTAGTCCCCGTGACGCAGCAATCGTGCAGTCCATCAGTGCTGAAAAAGCGTAAGAACATCCCATAACCCGAAGCCGGATCAGACCCGCTTCAGCCACTTCTGCGTCTTTCGTGAAAAGTGACAGAAATTCTCTTCCGAAAATAACCAGTAAAGCACTTATTACAGCAGCAATTCCAAAGGACAGTCCTAAGCACAGAATATAACTTTTCCCGACCCGTTCTTTTTTACCCGCGCCATAATTCTGGCTCATAAAACTCGAGCATGCTGTATACACCGCAGCCATAACGTCATACACCAGAGCATCGGCATTGGCTGCAGCAGCATTTCCTTCGACCATGACAGCATCAAATGTGTTCATGCCTGCCTGGATAAACAGATTTGCAAGTGCAAAAATAGCATTCTGGAGCCCAGAGGGAACTGAGATGCTCAGGACTTGCCAGCATTTTCTCCGTTCTATTTTCAGTTTCATTCCATATATGCCAATGGCGGATGGGCGATGAACCAGGGAAAGAATAACCAATACAGCAGATAGATACTGGGATATTGATGAAGCAAGGGCTACACCCACTTCAGCCATATGGAAAACAATCACAAACAGAAGGTTCAGCAGCACGTTCGTAATCCCGGACAGCGTTAAAAAAAGAAGCGGCCTTTGTGTGTCACCCGATGCAGATAACACACCATTGCCAAAGTTAAAAATGGCAATGGCCGGCATGCCTGTCATATAGATCCGCAAATAACTGACAGCACCTTGCATAAGTTCTGTTTTGGTGCCCAGTACACCGAGAAAAGCAGGTGTAAAATGATAACCGAACAGGAACAAAAAACAGCCTGCTGCACCAAGAAGAATCGCGGAAGTATGCACTGTTTCTGAAACATCTTTTGGACGTCCCGCACCAAGGTACCGTGCTGTTGTAACGTTCACACCACTCCCCATGCCGATCAGAAAGCCAGTGAATAACGTGACAAGTATGGTCGTTGATCCCACCGCTCCCAGGGCCGCAGGTCCGGCAAAACGTCCAACAACGGCTATATCGGACATATTAAAAAGGACTTGCAAAACATTAGACAGCATAAGGGGCACACTGAACCGTACAATATTTGGAAACAAAGGCCCTTCTGTTAATGAGATATCTTTATGCTGATGGAGCATCTGTGACATTCTCCTCTTATTTATAAATCATAATCAGCTCGTATGCCATGTTTTGTGTGTGTTTCACGGAGGTCCACAAAGCATTTCTATTCTGTATCCAGGCCTTCGTTAAGAAGACGATTGATCTGTATATTGGCTTGCAGCCCTTCATGTTTCCTTTTCCAGGTTTCCACGTCACTGCAGATAGCCAGCATCTCATCTGCAATCTGTTCTACACTGCCAGGGCGTACATTCTGAATATAAGCAGTCATTCTCCGAATGGCACGTGGACTTCCAAGATTTCTGGCAAGCAGATCTGCAAACTCTTCCGGATACCCGGCTTCAGACACTGCTCTCCTTAATTCATTTCTCGCTTGTTTCCAGGTTTCATTCTCCAAATTCTGTTTCACCCTTTCAATAAGCTGACCTTTCTGGCAGTTCTGCATACTATAGCCACTTTTTCTTGAACGTCAATATAGTATATTCATTATGCATCGCCTTTCAAAGCAAGGCTCATCCCTTTGCAATCGCCAAAAATGATAAACCACCCGACGATGAACACGAACATGAGCATTGGCCAGACGAAGAATAATACTTACTTGCCCAAAAACTTGCCCATTGGCCACTTCGTTTTACTTGCCCACTCTGTAGAAAAAAGAAAAAAGCCTTGAAAATCAAGGCTTTCAGAAGTGGTCTGTACTGGACTCGAACCAGTGACCCCATCGATGTGAACGATGTGCTCTGGCTATGTGGTCGAGTTTGCAACAA
>CAMNGW010000135.1 GCA_946538615.1 uncultured Clostridia bacterium | reverse complement strand
GACAAGGATACGGGTGTCAAGGAATTCCGTGAACTGCTTGAAGAAATTGGTATGCTGATGGTCTACGAGGCCACACGTGATCTGGAGACCCAGGAAGTTGATGTGGAGACTCCGATTTGCAAAGCGAAGTGCCGCCGTCTTGCCGGCCGGAAGCTGGCTGTTGTGCCAATTCTGCGCGCGGGCCTTGGCATGGTGGATGGTGTTCTGAACCTTGTCCCGGCTGCCAAGGTGGGTCACATCGGCCTGTACCGTGACCCGGAAACACTCAAACCTGTGGAATATTACTGCAAGCTGCCCGCTGATTCCACCGAGCGTGAAATCCTTGTTGTCGATCCCATGCTTGCCACAGGAGGCTCAGCCTCAGCTGCCATCCAGTTCATCAAAGACAGAGGATGCTCACATATCCGCCTCCTGAACCTGATTGCGGCCCCTGAAGGTGTCAAGCGCATGCAGGAAGATCATCCGGATGTGGACATCTATATCGCTGCTCTGGACGACCATCTCAACGAGCATGGCTATATTGTGCCCGGCCTTGGCGATGCAGGGGACCGTCTCTTCGGGACCAAGTAAACCAATATGAAAGACCTGAAACTTCTTGTCTGGATCACCCAGCTTGGACTTACCGTAGCCGCACCGCTTGGTGGCTTTATCATCCTTGGTATCTGGCTACAGCGTCATTTTGGCATGGGAAAATGGGTGATCTTTGTTTTCAGTCTGATAGGAATTGTCTCAGCTGTCTCGGGCCTGCGATCAACCTTGCGGCTGCTTCTGGACCAGGAAGCGAAGCATGACAAGGAGGAACCTGTCAGCTTCAATTCACATGATTAACAAGGAGCAAATTATGTCCCGGAAAGAAGTTTTTCAGACCACTTTGACCCTGCTGATTGGGGAAGTGATCTGCTGTCTTGTTATGATTGCGGTATTTGCACTGAGCGGATATCTGGATGGTACTGTCTGGCTGGGTACGCTTGCGGGACTCATACTGGCTGTAGGTAATTTCTTTTTCATGGCAGTAAATCTTGACATGGCTGCGGACCGTGCGGTTCAGCAGGACGTGACAGGCGGGAAAAAACTGATGACAGGCTCTTATTTTATTCGGCTCGTTCTGATTTTTGGCATTCTTTTTCTTCTCGTCAAGTCAGGGCGGTGCCATCCGATTGCAAGCATTGTACCGCTTGCCATGGTGAGATGGATCCTGACAGTATCTGAATTCTTTACCAAGAAGGGAGGTGCATGATTTACGGAACTGAATGTTACCGGTGCTTTTATTTATTACACGATTCCGATTTTGGGCGGTATTCCGATTACACAGACCACAGTATCGTCTTTCCTGGTGGCTCTTATCCTTTGTATTGCAAGCATTTGCCTTGGAAAGAACCTGAAAAAGCGTCCGGATGGGGTTCAGGTGATTGTGGAAAAAGGCATCAGCATGCTCAATGGGATGGTTGCTGAATCCATGGGTGAACACAATCTGCACTGGGCACCGTTTATCGGGACCATCTTTCTGAGCAGTATCTGTGGCAGCTTTATCGGACTGACAGGTTTTTTGAGAAGTTCCACAGCTGACCTGAGCTGTGTACTTGTATGGGCACTCATGGTCAGCGTGGTGATCTGGTACAATAATATTTCCAGAGACGGCGTAGGGGGCTGGCTCAAAAGCTTTACAGAACCTGTGGCTGTGATGACCCCTATGAACATCATCAGTGAAGTGGCTCAGCCTGTATCCATGGCGTTCCGTCATTTCGGGAACGTAGCAGGCGGCGGAGTCATCACGAGCATACTGTATATTGCTCTTTCCGGAGCATCAGCTGCTCTTCTGAACCTGATTGCTTCTAACGGGGTCACAGCTGGCATTGTGTTGCTTGTGGCAGGTGTCCTTCTGCTTGTGCTCAATCATGTAAAATGGCACAAGAAGCGCTGGATAATTCTTGGCTCAGCGTGCACGGTGATTGGCATCTTTGGTGTCCTTCAGGCCGCGGGCATCCTGTCGGGTGTGCCGGTGCTTGCCTTTGGCATCCCTGCTGTCCTTAGCTGCTATTTTGATCTGTTTTCCGGATTTGTGCAGGCTTACGTTTTTACACTGCTGTCCATGGTATACATTGGCAATTCACTGCCTGCCCCTGAGGCAACTACATAGCGGTTTCCCATGACTAAGGTGAGATAATCATCAAGATATTTTAAGGAGGATCATTATTATGGATCAGAATCTTGTTAACGCAATCGCAACTATCGGTAAAGCAATTGGCGCTGGTCTTTGCATGGGCATCGGCGCTATTGGACCTGCTGTCGGTGAAGGCAATGCTGTCTCCCATGCACTTGAAGGTATGGCCCGTCAGCCTGAGATGGCAGGCACGCTCCGTTCAACCATGATCATGGGCTGCGCCATTACGGAAACCACAGGCATTTACTCTCTTCTCATTGCCTTCCTGATCCTTTTTGTCCTGTGAGATTCTCAAAAGCAGAAATTTGAGAGGAGCGAGACAAAGTGGGCCAGTTTGAAGGTTTTATCGGCGTTGACTTCTGGACGGCGCTGTTTGTGCTTTTGAACACCCTTGCCATTTTCTTTGTTGCGCGCAAATATCTCTTTAATCCGGTACAGAAGATTATTTCGGACCGGCAGCATGAGATCGACAGTATGTATGCACAAGCAGACAAAGCAAAAGCTGACGCAGAAAAGATGGCTGCAGAGTATACAGAGAAACTTTCCGAGGCTCAGGCGACATCTGACCGCCTGGTCAAGGAAGCGACAGCACGCGCGCAAAGCCGTGAAGAGGAGATCCTCCGTGCGGCGAACGAGCAGGCCTCTGCCATTTTAGATAAGGCGCAGGCTGATATTGCTATGGAAAAGAAAAAGGCTGTGAATGGAGCAAAAAATGAGATTTCCACCCTTGCACTGGCAATTGCCGAGAAGGTGGTAGGTCATGAACTGGGTGGAGCAGAACAGAGCAGTCTGGTGGATCATTTCATTGACGAGTTGGGTGATAAGGCATGACGGGGACAGGCATGGAATATGCAAGGGCGCTGTTTTCCCTATCAAGGGATGAAGCGCTGGATGACCGTATCCTCAAAGAACTTGAGGTTGTGCTTCATGTTTCTGAAGAGAATCCGACCTTTCTTCGCATCCTGTCTGCACCGAATCTGTCTAAAGAAGAGCGGTGCGGGATCCTTGATAACGTGTTCAGGGATAAGGTTCACCCGTATGTGCTGAACACCCTGAAACTTCTTACTGAAAGAGGTTCCGCAAGGGTTCTGCCGGATATGTGCCGTGGCTATACGCAGCTTTATCAGGATGCGCACGGTATTCTGCCTGTTAAAGCAGTGACGGCTGTTCCGCTCACTGCCCAGCAGGAAACACGGCTGAAAGCCAAGCTTGAGGAGATGACGGGCAAGACCGTGCTTCTTACCAATATCCTTGATGCTTCATGCCTGGGTGGCATGCGGCTTGATTTTGATGGCAAGCGCATTGATGATACCGTCAGTCACAGGCTGGACGTGCTCAGAAGTCTTCTGTTGGACAGCACCGTTTAAGCAGCGCCGAAGAAGAAAGCAGGGAACATATGGAATTAAGACCGGAAGAAATAACTAAGCTCATTCGTGAGCAGATTAAGCATTATGAGAGCCGTCTCGAAACAAGCGAGACAGGCGTCGTCATTCTCGTCGGCGATGGAATAGCCCGCGTATCGGGGCTGGACCAGTGCATGGCCGGCGAACTGATTGAATTCCCCAATGGCTCATTTGGCATGGCACAGAACCTTGAGGAAGAAACTGTGTCTGTTATTATTCTTGGTACCGATGCCGGCATCAAGGAAGGTGATGTGGTCAAACGTACAGGGCGAGTTGTTTCTGTCCCTGTGGGTGAAAATCTGATTGGCCGCGTTGTAAATGCCCTTGGCGAACCCATTGACGGAAAGGGACCGATTGAGGCGAAAGAGTATCATGCGATTGAATCCCCTGCACCGGGCATCATTGCCAGACAGCATGTTGACACGCCTCTTCAGACTGGCATAAAGGCGATCGACTCAATGATCCCCATCGGACGCGGACAGCGCGAGCTGATCATTGGCGACCGCCAGACGGGAAAGACAACGATTGCTACCGACACGATCCTCAACCAGAAGGGCAAGAATGTGATTTGCATTTATGTTGCTATCGGGCAGAAGAGGTCCACGGTGGCACAGGTTGTGCAAAGCCTGACGGTACGCGGGGCTATGGATTACACGATTGTTGTATCCGCAACCGCATCTGAACTGGCGCCCATGCAGTATATTGCGCCCTATTCCGGATGTACTATGGGCGAATATTTTATGCATCAGGGCAAGGATGTGCTTGTGATCTATGACGATCTTTCCAAGCACGCCGTGGCTTATCGTGCCATTTCGCTTCTTATCCGCCGTCCGCCGGGACGTGAGGCTTTTCCAGGCGATGTGTTTTATCTGCACTCCCGTCTGCTGGAACGTGCAGCCAGGCTTTCCGATAAAAATGGCGGAGGATCACTGACAGCACTTCCCATTATTGAAACGCAGGCAGGCGATGTTTCCGCATACATCCCCACTAACGTGATTTCCATCACGGACGGGCAGATTTTCCTTGAAACAGAGCTTTTCAATTCAGGTATCATGCCTGCTGTCAATCCGGGTATCTCAGTGTCCCGCGTAGGCGGCGATGCGCAGATCAAGGCCATGAAGAAAGTGGCAGGATCGCTGAAACTTCTTTATTCACAGTACCGTGAACTGCAAAGCTTTGCTCAGTTCGGGTCAGACCTTGATGCAGATACGAAAGCAAGACTTGCGTTGGGTGCAAGAATTGTACAGGTCCTCAAGCAGAAGAATGAGGCGCCTGTAGATGTGGAAAAACAGGTATGCATTATTTATGCAGTTGTCAATGGTCTTCTCAATGATATTGCGGTCGAAAAACTGGCTGATTTCGAAACTCGCCTTTATGAATTCATGGACTTGCGCCACAGCGATGTGCTTCAGGCCATTCGCGAGACAGGCAAGCTGGAAAAAGACACGGAAGAAGCTTTGAAAAAGGCGATTTCTGAGCTTAAAGTCGAGTTTACGGTCTCGAAGTAAGGAGGGAAAGCATGGCGTTTTCCACCAAAGAGATCAAGACCCGCATCCGGTCTATGGAAAGTACCAAACAGATCACCAAGGCCATGGAGATGGTGGCAGCGTCTAAGCTGCGTCACGCTCAGGCCAGAATTGCCTATTCCAGACCTTATTTTCAGATGATCTACAGTGTCATCCAGGATATAGCCGGAACAGGGAAGGACCAGACTCTGCCTTATATGGAGCCTGTCAAAAACAGCCAGAAACGCACTGCCTATGTGGTGATTGCCGGAGACAGAGGGCTTGCAGGCGGTTATAACAGCAATATCCTTAAGATGTGCTATGCTGACATGCAGGACCGTGATGTGATTGTACTGCCGATCGGGAAAAAAGCTGTAGAATTTTTCCACCTCCGGGACATCTCGCTGATGACCGAAACGTATGCGGAGGCTGAAAAAGTTTCTGTCAGCGACTGCTTCACGATGGCAAAGAGTCTTTGCAAAGCGTTCCAGGCTGGTGAATTTGACGAGGTGAAGCTGGGATATTCTGACTTTATCTCCGCTCTGTCCCAGACGCCTGCAACGAGAAGGCTTTTGCCTATTGAACCAGACAGGGCAGAGCATCCATCGGAAAATTCCGATATTCTCTATGAGCCGAGCAGTGGCGAGGTTTTTTCAAATATTATTCCTGAATATCTCGGTGGGGTGATCTATGGTGCCCTGTGTGAGAGCCGTGCATCAGAGCAGGCAGCAAGACGGTCGGCAATGGATACGGCTACGCAGAACGCTGAAGAGATGATTGCTGATCTTTCACTGAAGTTCAATCAGGCCCGTCAGGCTGCAATTACACAGGAGATTACGGAGATCGTTGCGGGTAGCTAACCTAATCTTAGAGGAGTTGAATCCAATGGCAAAGAATACAGGAACCGTGATCCAGATTATGGGTCCGGTTCTGGATATCCGGTTTGCTGACGATAGCCTGCCCGACCTGCTCAGTGCGGTCGTGGTGGACGCAGGGGACCATAAGATTGTTGCAGAAGTTGAACAGCACATCGGAGACAATGTGGTGCGCTGTGTGGCTATGAGTTCGACAGATGGTCTCAAACGCGGAGCAAAGGCAGAGAACACGGGACATCCGATCACTGTACCAGTAGGTGATGGCTGTCTGGGACGTGTGTTCAATCTTCTTGGTGAACCAATCGACGAGGGAGAGCCGCTTCCGGAGATGGAAAGATGGCCCATTCACCGTCCTGCCCCTTCCTATGAAGAACAGCAGACTTCCACGGAAATACTTGAGACGGGAATCAAGGTTGTTGATCTGATCTGTCCCTATGCTAAAGGCGGAAAGATCGGCCTGTTTGGCGGTGCTGGTGTAGGAAAGACTGTCCTGATTATGGAACTGATCAACAACGTGGCCAAAGCCCATGGCGGCATTTCTGTCTTCACTGGTGTCGGTGAGCGTACCCGTGAAGGCAACGATCTTTACAATGAAATGATCGGGTCCGGAGTTATCAATAAAACAGCTATGGTCTACGGCCAGATGAATGAACCCCCGGGAGCCCGTATGCGCGTGGGACTTTCGGGTCTGACCATGGCTGAGTACTTCCGTGATGTCAAGCACCAGGATGTTCTGCTCTTTATTGACAACATATTCCGTTTTACTCAAGCCGGATCTGAAGTATCCGCATTGCTTGGGCGTATGCCAAGTGCTGTGGGTTACCAGCCAACGCTGGCCACAGAAATGGGCGCTCTGCAGGAACGTATCACCAGTACGAAGAATGGGTCAATTACATCAGTTCAGGCCGTGTATGTGCCTGCTGATGACTATACTGACCCGGCACCAGCCACGACATTTGCCCATCTTGATGCCACAACGGCGCTTGACCGTGCCATTGCTTCCCTGGGCATTTATCCTGCTGTTGATCCACTCGCATCAACGTCCCGCATTCTTTCGCCCGAGATCGTGGGCAGAGAACATTATGAGACGGCCAGAGATGTCCAGCGTATGCTGCAGCGCTACAAAGAGCTGCAGGATATTATCGCGATCATGGGTATGGATGAACTGAGCGAAGAGGACAAACTGACTGTCAACCGTGCCCGGAAAGTGCAGCGCTTTCTGTCTCAGCCTTTTGCTGTGGCTGAACAGTTCACAGGCTATGAGGGCAAGTATGTCCCGCTTAAGGAGACGATCCGCGGTTTCCGTGAGATCATTGACGGCAAACATGATGACATACCGGAATCATTCTTCCTTTTTGCCGGTTCCATTGATGATGTGGTAGCCAAGTTCCAGGCAGGTGAGGCAAAATGAAAAGCTTCCCGCTCAAAGTCGTGACGCCAGATGGTGTTCAGTTTGAAGGACAGGCTGAGGAACTGGTGGTCCGTACCATTTCCGGTGATATGGGTATTATGGCAGGACACATCAACTGCGTGACCGCCTTAGGCATGGGCCGTGCTCTTATTGTCAGCAATGGTGTGCGCCGGGAGGCGGCGTGTATAGGCGGCATGCTCTCTGTGCTCGATGGAGCGGTATCTCTTGTGCCTACGACATTTGAATGGGCAGACCAGATTGATGTGCCCCGTGCTGAAGCCGCTGAGATGCGGGCAAGAAAGATGCTCGAGGATAAAGCCGGTCTATCAGATGCGGATCTCCGCGTTGCAGAGGCAAGGCTGAAACGTGCCCTTGTTCGTGAGAGTGTAGCGGCCGTAAGGCGCTGATCATAAGAGGATCTTATCCGGTCGGTTATTCATACACTATGAGGAACAGAAAACTCCCCGCCTGAGCGGGGAGTTTTCTGACCCTGGGAGGTTCATAGGACATGGATGGGCTGACGACAGTGGGAATTTTTCCTGGTGTGATTTTTATAATGATAAAGCCCCCCGGGAAGAAGACAGCAGATTGATTCGTTAGTCAATAGGGAGACGATGAAAAAGCGATCGGGGGTTTATTGGTCCAATCGTCTTCTTGCGTCCTGGATGCTTTCTTTGACCATAGCAGGAGAAGGGGCGCCGGGAATGGCACGGCGCTCGACACAGGCTTTCAGAGATATGGCATCATAGACGTCAGCCTGAAAAGCGGGGTGGAACTGCTGAAGTTCGGAGAGAGTCAAGTCAAGAATGGCCTTGTTCTCCTTGACACAGTGAGCAACCAGTTCGCCGACTACACGATGAGCGTCACGGAAAGGAACATTCTGACGAACGAGATAGTCAGCCAGATCTGTCGCATTGGTAAAGCCGCCGGCGGCCCCCCTAAGCATATCACCGGTGCGGAAGGTAATGGTGCGGAGCATAGCGGTGAAGACTGTGAGGGATTTGATCAGTGTATCCCTGCTGTCAAAGAAGGCTTCCTTGTCTTCCTGCATATCTTTGTTATAGGCAAGAGGCAAACCCTTCATGACGGTCAGAAGTGTGAAGAGGTCACCATAAACACGGCCGGTCTTGCCGCGGATCAGTTCTGCCACATCGGGATTTTTCTTCTGCGGCATGATGGAAGAACCTGTCGAGAAGGCATCATCCATTTCTATGAAGTGGAACTCATTTGTGTTCCACAGGATCAGCTCTTCGCAAAAACGACTCAGGTGCATCATGGCAATGGAGGCAGCCGACATGTAATCGAGAAGGTAGTCCCGGTCAGCCACACCATCAAGACTGTTCATGGTGATCCGTGAGAATCCGAGCAATTCGGCGACCCGCTCACGGTCCAGGGGGTAGGTGGTTCCTGCCAGAGCACCTGATCCGAGGGGCATCACGTCAGCAGACTGCATGGCAGCCTGAAAACGCGTCCGGTCACGTAGGAACATCTCAACATATGCCATGAGGTGGTGCGCTAAGGTGATGGGCTGCGCTTTTTGGAGATGGGTGTAACCGGGCATAATATCTTCGACATGTTTTTCTGCTGTATCAATGAGAACATGGATCAGATCCTCAAGCATGGCGATGGTGTCAAGGCATGCTACCTTGGCATACATATGGGTATCAAGAGCAACCTGATCGTTCCGGCTTCGGCCCGTATGCAGCCGCTTTCCGGCTTCACCGATCCGCTGAGTAAGGAGCGTCTCGACATTCATATGGATGTCTTCGGCATCCACATGCCAGGTGATCTTTCCGTTCCTTGCATCTTCAAGTATCCCTTTGAGCCCTTCAACAATAGCCT
>CAMNGW010000134.1 GCA_946538615.1 uncultured Clostridia bacterium | reverse complement strand
AGGATATCATGTTATAGTGCCTGTTGTAAATACCAATGTAAAGTATTCACACCCTTTTTGTTTGATGCTTCAAGAGCAAGAAGCTTTCGTTTAAGCTTTACCCCGCCTGCATAGCCGCCGGGTGAACCGTCTGAACAGATCACGCGATGGCACGGGATGACGAGCCAGACAGGGTTCATATGAAGGGCACGGCCCACAGCGCGTGCAGCACCCGGCGAATGAAGGAGCCTTGCGATATCGCCATAGGAACGGGTCTCCCCATAAGGAATAGTGGAAACTGCCTGAAAAACATGCTTTTCAAAAGGTGTCCCCTGCAAGAGAAAAGGAAGATCGAAAGTTTGGCGCTGCCCGTTCCAGTATTCCTGAAGCTGGGTGAATACGAAGTCTGAAAAGGGCGAAGGGGCCGGGTCGTTTTCAGGGACCTTTGCATCCGTGAGATGCAGGGAAACAAGAAGATTGTTTTTGCAGGAGATGCAAACAGAAAACTCGTCCAGATGGTAAACAGCCAGACCCATATTCAGTTCCCGGCAAGAATGGCGTCAATCCTGTCGAGTTCTTCCTTGGTGAAAGGACCGGCATCCAGACAATGCACATTTTCAAGGATCTGCTCGGGCTTGCTGGCACCAATGAGCGCTGAGGTGACAACCGGGTCGCGAAGCACCCATGCCAGTGCCATCTGGCTGAGCTTTTGTCCGCGTTCCTGGGCAAGCTGATCAAGGGCCCTGATTTTTTCGAGTTTCTCAGGTGTGATGGCGTCAGGCTTAAGGAAGCGGGGATCATGGGCAGCCCTGGAGTCAGCGGGGATACCATTGAGGTAGCGGTTTGTCAGAAGACCGCTCTGCAAGGGGCAGAATGCGATACAGCCGACCTGGTTCTTCCTCAGGACGTCTGTCAGTCCATCCTCGATCCAACGGTTGAACATGGAATAGGAAGGCTGTTCAATCAGACAGGGGGTCCCCAGATCTCTGAGAATGGAAAAAGCTTTCTCTGCAAGTGGAGCAGGGTAATTGGAAATGCCAACGTAAAGGGCCTTGCCGGAACGGACAATATGGTCAAGAGCGCGCATGGTTTCTTCAAGGGGGGTATCCGGATCGGGACGATGATGATAGAAAATATCAACATAGTCAAGGTGCATGCGCTGAAGGCTCTGGTCAAGGGAAGCTACCAGATACTTGCGGGAGCCAAAATTGCCGTAGGGTCCCGGCCACATGTCATAACCGGCTTTAGTGGAGATGATTAACTCATCGCGATAGGGTTTCCAGTCACGAAGGAAGTGTTCGCCAAAATTGCGCTCTGCCTCGCCGTAGGGCGGTCCATAGTTGTTGGCAAGATCAAAGTGAGTGATGCCATTGTCAAAGGCAGTACGCAAAAGACTTTGCTGTACGCCAAATGGCGTAATGTTGCCAAAATTGTGCCACAGTCCCAGGGAAAGAGCCGGAAGCTGGATCCCACTGTTGCCACAGCGGCGATAGGGGAGAATGTCATAACGGTTATCGGCTGCCTGCCAGTTCATAGTGATTATGCCTCCTGTTTTTTTGAATGGTTATAGAACAATCATAACATGTTTCATAAAAAACGGAAATACCTATCATGTCAGGAAAGTGCAGCCAGGGTTCGAATTAGCGCTTGACGGATCATAAAAGGTAAACTAGAATAAACCTGCTCATCGGAGGGCAAGACTCTAGAAGAAACTGCCGGAGAAGATGTCGGGTGGAAATCCCGGTATCTTCTCTTTTTATTTTCCAACAAGATCTGTGAGGTCAGCTGTATGAAAGAATATGATTTTGTAAAATCCCCCATCCTGAAGTCCCTTGTGAGTTTCGCTTTGCCCATTCTTGGCGCCCTGATCCTTCAGGCTATGTATGGTGCAGTGGACCTTCTCATTGTCGGGCAATTTGCCGGAAGTACAGATGTCAGCGGTGTATCCACAGGAAGCCAGCTCATGATGAGCATAACCAGTGTGATCACAGGCCTGTCCATGGCCACAACGGTTTTGCTGGGCCAAAGATTAGGCGCAGGCAGAAAAAATGAAGCCGGGGATGTGATTGGGACAGATATCACGCTCTTTGCTTTATTTTCCTTCGTGCTTTCTGTTCTGGTGCTTGTTTTTTCCAGAGGACTCTGTACAGTGATGCAGGCGCCGGAAGAGGCGTTTGAGGCCACACTGACCTACATTCGCACCTGCTCATGCGGGATCATTTTTATCGCAGCATTCAATGTCCTTGGAAGCCTGTTCAGGGGGCTTGGGGATTCAAGGACCCCATTTTTGGCTGTGGCCATTGCGTGTACTGCAAATATCGCAGGCGATCTTCTTTTTGTTTCAGTTTTCCGCATGGGCACAACGGGGGCTGCGCTTGCCACGGTGCTTTCCCAGGCGATCTCTGTAGCCATTTGCCTCCCCATGATACGTAAGCGGGGCCTGCCTTTTACCCTCAGGAAAAACCAGTTCTGCTTACAGAAAAAGATTGTGGTGCAAACCCTTCAGATTGGCGTGCCGATTGCGCTGCAGGACCTGCTGGTCAGCTTTTCGTTCCTTGCGATTCTGTCCATTGTCAATGGACTGGGGCTCACGGCCTCTGCAGGCATAGGAGTAGCGGAAAAACTGTGCGGCTTTATTATGCTTGTGCCATCTGCTTTTATGCAGGCTTTATCAGCATTTGTTGCGCAGAATGTCGGTGCAGGGAAACATGCCAGGGCCAGACAGGCCATGTATACGGGCATGATATTGTCTTTTTCTATCAGCCTGCTGCTGGCCGCAGCTGCTTTCTTCAAAGGAGATATCCTTTGCGGTCTTTTTACAAGGGATATGGCAGTGATGCATGCCGGCTGGGAATACCTCAAAGCCTATGCCATTGATACCCTGCTAGTCAGTTTCTATTTTTGTTTCAACGGTTTTTACAATGGTTATGGAAGAACAAGGTTCGTTATGGTCCAGGGCCTGATAGGTGCATTTCTTGTCAGACTGCCGGTGTCGTTCATCATGAGCCGGATGGAGCCGGTCTCACTTTTCCGTATAGGCCTTGCGGTTCCAATGTCATCTGTGGTACAGATTCTCATGTGTGTAATCTATCTGTATCATATGGAAAGGGAGAAAAAATAAAAAAAGCACCGGCGGAACAGGGTTCCGCCGGTGTGCGGCCGTATCATCTGATCATGACAGGCTGAGTGTACATTGTTGTGCAGCGTCTGCTTTATTGCCAGCCGGAAAGCTGCATGGGGTCATTTTTCCTCAGCAGCGGCAGGCGTAGCCTGAGCTTCTTCTGTTTCTGCTGATTGTTCCTCGGCAGAGGTGAGTTCGTTTTCTGTTGAATTCCGGGCGTCTTCAGCGGCCTGCAGCTGTTCCTGCAGGGCAGCGACCGCACCTTCGGACTCTGTCAGGCGCTGAGCAAGATCGTTATTGGAAGCTTCAAGATCCGAAACCTTCTTGTTGGCAGCACTCAGGTCGTTCTGAGCCTGTGTCAAAGCTTCCTGTGTTGTCTGGAGGGATTTGTTCAGTTCAGAAATGGTATTTGCGTTCGACTCGGCGTCTGAAGCTTTCTGCTGCTCAAGCTGGCTGTAATCTGCAGTCAGTTTTTCATAATCTGCTTTGAGCGTGTCGAATTCCGCAGTTTTGCTGGTCAGCTGAGATTCAGCCTGGTTGCGGTAGTACGACATATTATTGAGTCTTACAGCACTGCGGGCGATTTCTTTTTCTGCTTTTCCCTGGCGCTTGTTGAGAGAAACAATCTGCTTTTCCGCATCCGCAAGTTTGGATTTTGTATCAGTAAGCTCGTCAGCCGACACAGCCAAGTCAGATTGCGCCTGAGAAAGCTGAGCTGCAGTTTCATTAAGGGAAGCGTTTGCTGTGTCAAGCTCTGACTGGGCTTTTTCTGCAAGGGTCTGGCTGGCCTTAAGATCCTCTTCAAGCTTGGTCTGGGCTTGTTGGAGGTCTGAAACGTTGTGGGTGAGGGAACTGTTCTGAGTGAGGTTCACAATATTCCAGATCAGCAGGCCAACACAGATGACTGCAAGGATAATGGATACTTTATTCTTCATGGAGATCCTCCTTAAGATAAATATGCGGTCCATATTGTAGCACGGCAGATAAGAGAAAAAAATAATATATTTCAGTGGGAAATTGTACCAGATAAACTATTTGACAATGCAGGCGGGATAACATTACAATGTGTACAGCGACATGTTTGCGTCCGTAAACCTCTGCCAGAAACATAAGGCAGGGTTTGTGTCCCTGGCCAGACAGGAGAATACAATGATTTCCGTTGATGCACTTTCAAAAACATATGTCCGTTATATCCGATCTGATCATCACTGGCTGGTGCGCAGCAAAGAAAAGATACAGGCATTGGAGAATGTATCATTCACTATGCAAAAGGGTGAGCTGGTGGGGCTGATCGGACCAAATGGTGCGGGAAAATCCACATTGGTCAAAACGTTGACAGGCATACTGACACCTACGAGTGGCAGGTGCGAAGTCCTTGGCTTTGTGCCCTGGCGGGACAGGCGGAAGTTTGTCAGGCACATCGGAACGGTTTTTGGACAGCGCACCCAGTTATGGTGGGACATTCCTGTATCTGATTCACTGGAACTGCTCAGAGATATTTATGATATAGACAATAAAACGTATCTGGCCCGCCTGGGCGAATTAAGTGAACGCCTTGAATTGAAAGCTTTTCTCCATACGCCTCTCAGACAGCTCAGCCTGGGCCAGAGAATGAGGGCTGAGCTCTGTGCGTCTCTTCTTCACGGGCCGGACATTCTGTTCCTGGATGAGCCGACAATAGGCCTTGATGCGGTGAGCAAGCTCGGGCTGAGGGATTTTCTGCTGGAAGAAAATACCAGACGGTTGACGACCGTCCTTCTGACAACGCATGACACATCGGATATGACGAGCCTTTGCGGAAGGGCGCTCGTGCTGGGACATGGAAAGCTGCTGTATGATGGGAACCTTGTCCCGCTTCTGGAACGCTATGACAGGGAGAAAAAAGTGGTGTGCCGCTTTACATCCGCTCCGGATCTGAGCGGCTTGCCCCCAATGATCCGGACGGAGAAGAAAGAAGGGAGCATTGCCTTTTCCTGGGAGAAAGAGACGCTCCCGATCCAGAAAGCGATCTCATCCATTCTTGCATGCGGGCCGGTTGGTGAAATCAATATGGAAGAAACTTCTGCCGATGAGCTGATCGCCAGAATGTACAAGGAGATGAGGCTGTGACAATCCGACCTTATCTGACAGTGTTCAGGATCCAGGCTTTGCGGCAGACACAGTACCGGGGAGCTGCGCTGGGCGGGATGGTAACGCAGCTTTTTTACGGAATGGTCCTGATTGCTGTATATCATGCTTTTCAGAGCCAGACAGGTGACAGTGTCCGGCTGCTCCGGGAGACTGCGACATATGTCTGGATCCAGCAGATGTTCTTCCGGGGCATATTATCTGCGGATGCAGAGCTTTTTCAGCAGATTATGTCAGGGAACCTCGCTTATTCGCTCATCAGACCAGTGGATCAGCACACCTTCTGGTTCATGCGGGACCTGGCGAACAAGCTGGTGGGCTCCTTCATGCGCCTGGTCCCGCTTGTTCTCATCCAGCCTGTCCTTCCCGAACCATTCCGCATGCTTTCACCGTTTTCCTTTTTATCTTTCGCAGCCTTTCTTTTTTCCCTCCTGGGAGGCATGTGCCTTTCAGCGCTGGTCCATTCTTTTACGGCTGCGGTTGCGATGCGGACGCTTGACCGGCGAGGGATCGTGGCCATGATCAATCTTCTGATGATGCTGTTCTCCGGAAATATCATCCCATTGAAGTTTTTCCCGGACCATCTGTCAGGATGGATGCGCCTTCAGCCGTTTGCACAGATTCTTGATGCGCCCATCCGCATGTATATGGGCAATGGCGGGATGGCGGAATGCTTTCTGGTCCAGGCGTTCTGGCTGGCGGTGTCCCTCTGTCTTACCCGCCTGTTCTGGAAAATGAACCTCAGACGAATTGTCATTCAGGGGGGCTGAGCGATGCGATATTTCCTGCACGCCATGAGAGTCAATCTGAAGCGCGCTGCTCAGTACCGCCTCTCTTTTTTCCTATCGGTTGTCAGTCAGCTGATTATGACCGGCGGAGATATGCTTGCTGTCCTTGTATTGCTGGACAGATTTGAACATCTCGGACAATGGAAGGGACCGGAAATCTTATTTTTCTTTGGTATGATCCAGATAGTTTTCTCAATCGCACAGACAATCGGACGGGGCATTGAAGAATTTTCCGGTACGGTCCGCGAGGGAAATTTTGACCGTCTCCTTCTCAGACCGCGGGGGCTGCTTGTACAGGTCATGTTTTCAGAGCTTGACCCACGCAGACTGGGGAACACGCTTGTGGGTATTTTTGCCATCTGCACCGGGGCACAGCTTCTTGGTTTTGTGTGGACACCGCTGAAGGTACTTCTTCTTGCAGGCTCTGTGGTTTCGACGACATGTCTTATGCTGGGCCTGTTTACTGTCGGGGCAGTCATCAGTTTTTTTGCCATTGATTCCATTGAAATGGTCAACATTCTGACGTATGGGGGCAAACAGGTAGCCCAATACCCCTTGGACATTTACCCGGAATGGATACGCGTGCTGTTTACCGGGGTCCCCCTTGCACTGTGTCTGTATGTTCCAGTGAGCAGTCTGCTCGGAAAAATGTATGCTCCGCCGGCCATGCTTGTCCTGGCACTGCTTTCCGGACCGCTTTTTTGGGGATTGGTCATGCTGATATGGGCTTATGGAGTCAGACATTACCGGTCAACCGGGTCATGAATGGTACCGGGGCGACTCTTGACGATGGCACCACGGCCCACTACAATCATTCCGTTTTATGGTTTGCCTGGACTGAAAGCCTGATGGCGGGCCGGCACAAGCTGTGCGGTAAGTGCAGGAAATACTGCTGATGAGAGAAAGGGAGCATATTTACAGAAAGCAGCAACTGCTATGCGGAAGCTGCCTATAAATATACAGGGATTCTAAAAGGACCCAAAGTGCATAGCATGTATCCCGGAAAACCAGACTGAGAAGAGGGGTTACAGAAGCGGGCACGCCGTATGAGATGAGTTTGGGTATTGCTCCATATCAGGCCGGGAGAACATCTCCTGAGCTGATAAGCTGAATTCAAAAAAGATAGGAAGTGTAGTCAATGCGCATGAGATTTGTTCTGTTCCTTCTACTGCTCCTGGCCATTCTGCCATCGGTTGCATCTGCTGAAACATGGATGTTTGCCGTGAATGTGGGAAAAGGAGATGCTGTGTTTGTTGGTGCGGATGGCTGTGTGGCCCTGATCGACACGGGTTATTCATGGGTGCGCGGCAGAATCATGACAGCTATGGATTATCTTGGCATCAAGGAACTTGACGCCGTGTTTCTTACACATACCGATAAGGACCACATCGGAGGGCTGGAATGGCTGGCAGACAGCGATATTCCCGTCGGTCACTGGTACGCATCAGAATATTACCTTGATGTGAAAGAATCAAAACATCCTATGAACAAGGCTGCCCTTTCACGCGGACAGCAGACGGAATGGCTGAGCGAAGGTGATACCGTTTCACTTGGTTCAGCTGTCCTTAGGATTCTGGGCCCTGTGGTTCCGGCAGATGATAAAGACGACAATAACTCACTGGTGATCAGACTGGAAAGCAGTGACGGGACGATTCTCCTGGCAGGCGACATGGAATCGCCGGAGGAGGAAACCATCCTGGACCTGGGTGTTCCGCTCAAGTCGGACATTCTGAAAGTAGCAAACCATGGAGACGGAGATACAACGGGCAAGGCGTTTACAGACGCGGTAAAACCCAAATTATCCGTCATCTCCACGAGCAGCACAGAAAAGCCCGGGACGCCTGCGGCTGTAGTGATCAGAAGACTGACACAGGCCGGAAGTAAAATAGCAGTGACGCAGGATTCCGGACTTGGCATTTATGTGTCTCTTCAGGATGGGACACCGGAGTATGAAATGGTTCCGGTTGAAGACAAAGTGTATACGCTCTCCATCGAACGGGTTGATGCGGATACAGACACCGTTGTGCTGCGCAACACAGGAACTGAGGATATCAATCTGCACAATTATTATCTCTGTTCTTCAAGAGGGGAAGAACTGTTCGTCTTTCCGGATTCCTGCACAGTAGCCGCAGGTGCTTCGATGACCGTGGGTACAAACTCGACAAAGGGCGGAACAGACGTGGTATGGCCCGATAAGAAAGTGATCCATGCTTCTAAAACAGATATCATCTCGCTTTATGCCCCGACAGGGACAGTGATCACCCAGAAAGACAATGGGAAATAACCATCATGCAGGGGAGAAACGCTGACATATGCTTTTTCAGAAAAATGATACGGTTCTATTTATCGGGGACTCCATATCTGACTATGAACGTGCACGTCCTGTCGGGGAAGGTCTTTTCAATGCCTGGGGCACAAGCTATGTTGCTGATGCAGCGGCCCTGCTTACCTGCATGTACCCGGAGCTGTCACTCCGGCTCATCAACATGGGAATCAGCGGGAACAACATCCGTGACCTGGATGCAAGGTGGGACGAGGATGTGCTTGCCCACCATCCGGACTGGGTCTCGGTCCTTATTGGAATTAATGATGTGTGGCGCCAGTTTGACAGCCCCCAGATGAAAGAGACACATGTCCCACTGGAAGAATACCGGCAGACATACATCCGGCTGATTGAAAAAACACTGCCAAAGGTCAAAGGCATGATTCTTATGACGCCTTATTTTATGGAACCGAACCGGAATGACAGTATGCGTGCATGCATGGATACGTATGGGGACGCTGTCCGCGGACTGGCACAGCAATATGGACTGTGCTTTGTGGACCTGCAGTCAGCATGGGACCGGCTGTTTGAATATATGCATCCATGCAATATTGCGTGGGACAGAATTCATCCCAATCAAGTGGGATGCATGTATATCGCCAAGCAGTTTTTGGCTGCAGTCGGTGCAGACCGGACATAAAAGAGAAATCTGCCTCTCTACGTCGCAGCAATGATGACTGGACATCAAATTGCATTTTTGATGTTCCTCTCTTGCATTTGTGTAGATGTATGGTACGATTTGAAAGGGATGTTTCCTTTTCGTTTTCCTCTGATCGGCAGGGAAGGAGAAACCCAGTGGAAACAAACAGACGAAAATTCATCCGGACAGGGCTTATACTTTTTGCCGCAGGGCTTGCCATTTCAGTCTATCAGGGTATCAGGAGAGGCGCCCTGAACCGTCTGCCCGTTTT
>CAMNGW010000133.1 GCA_946538615.1 uncultured Clostridia bacterium | reverse complement strand
CATCAAATATAAAGAAGCAGTACAGCATATAGCAGCAGGACAATACCTTCCATCAGGACAATAAATACGGTCGAGATCTCATCCGGTGCATATGCAGTTAGAATAATGCCACCAACCAGAATAAAAATGATCAGTGAATAGATAAGTCTGCGCATTGTTGCTCCTTATATGAATCCATGTGTGCATTCGATGTCAGTTTACATTATCCGGAAGCAAAAACGTCAGGAACGAAAATATAAAAATGCTGTTATTCAAAGGGCTAAAATCCCTGCGCTATTATAGCATACAGAAAAAGATAACGCCATAATACAGATGGCAAAAGCTTGAAAAATATCTTTTGACGTTTTGACATTTGAGGGGAATGACGGCGGCGCCCTGCGTGTGTTCCGGCCAGGACGGACAGAGCAGCGGCCCTCACAGTCCAAGGGCGTACCCGGCTGCGATCCCGGCAGCTGCAGACAGACCGATAATCAGGATCGGGTGTTTTTTTGAAAAAGCAAGGACGGCCATGACCAGAAAGATGGCAAGACTGACAAAGAAAGAGGCGTCAAAAACCAGGGCTTCCGGAAAAAAAACACTTTTGCCCACAGAGACAAGCGAGGAAGCAATGAGGCCCACAACGGTGGGGCGCAGCCCTTTCATGGCGCTGTCCACGATGAGGCTTTTGCGGAACCGGTCGTAATATTTGGCCACAAGCAGGATCACCAGGAAAGAAGGAAGGACAACACCAAGCGTAGCGGATAAGGCCCCGGCGAGCCCTGCTGTCCGCATCCCCACAAAGGTGGAGAGGTTGACGGCAAAAGGGCCGGGTGTGCTTTCGGAAACCGCGATAAAGTTGATGATCTCGGAATTTTCCATCCATCCGTTGGACAGGACCTTCTGCTGGGCAAGGGGCAGCATGGCGTAGCCGCCGCCAAAAGTAAAAAGACCAATCTGGAAGAAAGTCCAGAACAGTGTCAGTTCAGTCATCTCTGATCCTTCTTTCTGTGCAGGGCGGCCCCGCAGGCGATCCCCAGAAGTGCGCAGAACGCAATGACGGCTATGGTGCTGATCTGAAAGCATGCGACACAAACAAAGGCCAGCACCATGACCAGACAGGAGAAGATGTCTTTGCGGACCTGGGTGAACATCGTCCACAGGGCTTTGGCAATCAGCGCAAGGACGCCTGCGCGGATGCCCCAGAAAGCATACTGCACGGCTTTCAGATGGGAAAAGGCGTCAAGGACCAGGGAAATGATGACAATGATCAGAAAGGAAGGAAGCACCACGCCGAGCGTGGCACACACAGCGCCGCGGATGCCTGCCACCTTTTTCCCGATAAAAGTGGCTGCGTTGACTGCTATCGGCCCGGGTGTGGACTCGGCTATGGCCACAACATCGAGCAGATCCGAACGGCTGATCCATTGTCTGTTTTCAACAGTTTCCTTTTCGATCAGGGGAATCATGGCGTATCCTCCGCCAAAGGTGAAGGCCCCGATGCGCAAAAAAGTCAGGAAGATCTGGGCAAGCTGGTTCATAAGTCCCTCCTGTTTTTCTGAAAAAGAGCAGTGATTTGAATGGGAAATTGGCAAAAGGATAGCGGAATTCTGCAGTCTGTCAACCGGAACATCCGGGATCATTCACAGAAAATGTCGTTTTTTTGAAAAAATACATCACTTTTTTCCATGTTCAGATCGGCCGCCATAGATTATGATCGTTTCAACGGGTAGACCCCGTACAGATGAAGGAGGTCGTCTTCATGAAAAAAATCATTTCTCTGTTGCTTGCCTGCTCAATGCTCGTGGGCCTTGCGGGACTTGCGTGCGCTGAGGGAACGTCCCTGCGCGTGGCGTGGTGGGGCGGCCAGGAGCGCCATAACCAGACCATTGAAGCGCTTGACAAATACGGCGCTGCCAATGGCGTGACCATGGAATATGAATACACAAGCTGGACAAGCTACTTTGAGAACCTGGCTACCCAGGCTGTGGGCCATAACCTGCCTGATGTCCTGCAGATGTCAACCACTGATATCATCAATTACTCCACCAACGGCCAGATCGTTGATCTGAAGCCCTATGTGGACGCAGGCATCATTGATATGAGCCACATCGAAGAAGCCAGCCTTTCCGGCGGCGTGGTCAACGGCCAGCTTGCCGGCTTCACCACTGGCACCAACACAGTGACCGTGATCTACAACAAGGCCATCTTCGACCAGGCCGGCGTCGCCTATCCTTCCAATGAATGGACCTGGTCCGAATACCTGGCCACAGTCAAGGCCATCTATGAGAAAACCGGCATCCCCTCCGATATCCCCTTCCTTTCCGAGGCCCGCTGGGTCGTGGAAACCTGGGTCCGCTCCTATGGCTATGACCTGTTCTCAAAGGACGGCCAGTCACTGCCCTGGGCAGAGGATGAAAAGGTCAAGGCTGGCATTGCTTCTGCCATCAATGATATCGCTGAGGGCGTAAAAGCCGGCTATTTCATCGATCCTGAGATCCAGATCGCCTGGTCCACCACGGAAGAAAACTATATCGTGCAGGGCAAGTCTGCCATGGCCTTCCTGCTGAGCAACTACTATGGTGTGTACTGTTCCGCTCTCGGACAGGAGCTCGGCATGGCTATGCTCCCCCGTCTTGATGACGGCGTCCAGACCGGTATGTACCTCAACCCGAATATGTACTGGTGCGTTTCTGGCAATGCCTCCAATCCGGAAGCAGCTGCCGCAGTTGTCAACTATCTGATCAATTCCACAGAGGCTGCCGCTGTGATCAAGACCGACCGCGGTATCTCCGTGAACAGCGAAGTGCGTGACTACCTGGCCAATTCTCCGGATACGGATGCTTACACCGCCAACGTCCTCAACTACGTTTCCGAGGTTTCCAAGGTGGTTGCCAATGTCAATCCTGCGGATCCGGCCAAATCGGCTGAAGCCATCAGCGTTCTGAAGAACGATTATACCGCTGTGATGTATGGTGAAATGACCCCTGAAGACTGTGTCACAGATTTTATCGAGCAGTCCGCCGCCATTCTTCCGCAGTAATCTCTTTTCAGCTCCAAAGCAGGGAGGATGGTACGCCATCCTCCCTTTGACTTAGTCTGATAATTGAAGGAGAAGACAGTTATGCAACCGAAACGTTCCATTGCCATCAGCCCAACCCTGAGGGCCAGGCAGCGCAGGGAAACCGCTGCCGGCTATCTTTTCATCGGCCCCTGGCTCCTCAGTTTCCTGGCTTTTACCCTTGTGCCCTTCATCATATCCTTTGTCCTCTCTTTCATGGACTATAATATGCTTTCCGATCCCAAGTTTGTCGGACTGAGCAACTATATCAAGCTGTTTACCGGCGATAAGCTGTTCAGGACGTCCCTTGGGGTCACTTTCCAGTTTGTCTTTATTGCGATTCCGCTGCGCCTTGCCTTTGCCCTGCTTGTCGCGCTGATCCTGAACCGCGAGTCACGGATGGTGCCTGTCTACCGCGTAGTGTACTATCTCCCTTCGATCCTTGGCGGGTCAGTGGCTGTGTCGGTCATGTGGCGCTACTGCTTTTCCAAGACCGGCGTGCTGAACACGGCCCTCAATGCCATAGGCATTGCCAGCAATATCTCCTGGATCTCCAATAAGGACACGGCTATCTGGAGCCTGATCCTGCTTTTTATCTGGCAGTTCGGTTCGCCTATGCTCATCTTCCTCTCAGGTCTGAAACAGATTCCCAAGAGCTATTATGAGGCTGCGGAATGTGATGGAGCAGGACCTGTGCGCCGCTTCTTCCAGATAACGCTGCCCCTGCTCACCCCCATCATTTTCTTCAACCTGGTCATGCAGATGATCGGCGGCTTCATGGTTTTCTCCCAGGCAATGATCATCACCGACGGCGGTCCCATGAACAAAACGCTAGTGTACGCACTGTATCTCTACCGCCAGTCCTTTGCCTACTACAAAATGGGCTACGGCTGCGCGATGGCCTGGGTGCTGATGGTCATTATCGGGTTCTTTACCCTGCTGGTGTTCCGTTCCTCATCGGCCTGGGTTTTCTATGAAAATGAGATCAAGTGAGGTGCTGCAGGATGAGAAGAAAAAAAGCGGTTTCCACGGTTGTGTTCCATCTTTTTGTGGGCGGTCTCGGTTTTATCATGATTTATCCCCTGATCTGGATGGTGTTCTCCTCCTTCAAAGAGAGCTCGCTGGTTTTGTCAACAGTCGGGCAGCTCTTCCCCTCCGAGTGGCGCCTGGATAACTATTATAATGGCTGGTCAGGCTTTGGCGGGACGACCTTTTCCACCTTTTTTGTCAACTCGTTCATCGTCACACTGTTCACCGTCATCGGGAACGTGATCGCGTCCGCCATGGCGGCGTACGGCTTTTCACGCATCAGGTTCCGCGGGCGCGGCGTCTGGTTCGTGTGCATGATGATCACTATGATGGTGCCCAGCCAGGTGCTGGTCGTTCCCCAGTATGTCATTTTCCACTCCATGGGATGGGTGGATACCTTCCTGCCCCTGATCGTCCCGGAGTGGGGCGGCCGTGCTTTCTTCATCTTTATGATGATGCAGTTCATAGCCGGGATCCCTCAGGAACTCGATGAAGCCGCGGCCATCGACGGCTGCGGGAAGATCCGCATGTTCACCACGATTATCACGCCCCTGATTGTCCCTTCCATGGCCACCAGCGCGATTTTCTCCTTCTACTGGAAATGGGACGATTTTATGGGCTCACTCCTGTACCTGAACTCCCCGAAGAATTATACTGTGTCCATCGCACTGAAGCTGTTCTGTGACCCGACGGCCGTCTCTGACTATGGGGCCATGTTCGCCATGTGCGTCCTTTCCCTTCTGCCGGTCATTGTCCTTTTCCTGTTCACCCAGCGCTATATTGTGGAAGGCATTGCCATGTCCGGACTGAAGGCGTAAACTGCAGACCAACGGAAGGATGGTGGTTGCATGCGGCATGCTCTGAGCACACAGATCTGTGCGGTTCTCCTGGCCCTGTGCCTGATCCTGTTTGCCACAGGGTATGCTGTCATGTCCGCCATGCAGGAAGAGAACCTGAAGGTGCTTTACAGCCAGAGCGTGGACCTGGTTGCAGCCACCCTTTCCGTGCTGGACAGCGAGCTTTCCGATATCAAGGACATTGCCTATGAAGTGATTGTTTCGGACCATGTGCAGAGCGCTGTCAGTGCCTATCTTGACGCACAGGACCAGGGGACACTGTCCTCCCAGGCACATCAATTGGATCTCATCGGAAACACGGTCTCCCAGCAGATATTTGAAAGCCCCCTGATCACCTGCGCGAACCTGATTGACGCCAGATCATCTGTCCGTGTGATTGCCTCACGCAGCTACCGGAGGCTGACCGGTCAGGAAGCGGAAGAGATGACGGCTGTTGCCTGTCAGGCCCAGGGGGCCACGCTGCTTCTGGAAGACCCGCAGAGGGAGAACGGCCTGCTGGTTGTCAAGCAGCTGAGGGAAAGGCGCAACCTTTCCATGCGCCACGCAGGCGTGCTGGTCCTTTTTGTGGACCTGCTGAGCATGGAAAAGACACTTCTGAGCCGTCACGTGGGCTTCCAGGCTATAAGAATGGAGATCGGGGACCTGCAGTTCATGCTGCCCGCGGGCGGGTTCGGTGACCTGTTTGAAGCGCCTGAAAAAAGCCCTGAGTATGCTGTCCGAAGACAGGACGGCAGGAACTTTTTTGTTGTGCATGTGCCCGGCAGGACCCTTTCCGCGACTTTTGCTCTGGATTATAACGCCCTGTTCTCAGCCAACCACAGCATGTTTGTGCGCTACATCTGGATCTTTGTGGCTGTGACGGTCATTGCTCTGGTGCTTGCGCTGATCTTTGTCAGACGGGCAGCTTCAGGCTTTCAGCGCCTGATCAGGCACATCTCCCATATCTCGGGCCATGACCCGGAGGTGATCCCCCTGCTGTCGGATGAAGCGATCGGAAGCCGGGACGCCCATGAACTATGCGCTGCTTTCAACAATATGGCCTTACGGGTCAATCAGCTGGTGGATGAGAACTACCGCAAACAGCTGATGATCACCGAAACCCAGCTCTGCGCCCTGCAGGCACAGATCAACCCGCATTTTATCTATAATACACTCAATGCCATTTACTGGGAGGCCAAAGAACAGAACAATACCCGTGCTGCTGGCATGACGGAGGCGCTGAGCCACCTCCTGAGGGAGGCCGTGAGCATCCATGAGACCCTTGTCACCATCGACCGCGAACTGGAGATCGTGCGAAACTACCTGCGCATCCAGAAGCTGCGCTTCGGCAGCCATCTGCAGATCTGCTTTGATATTTCAGAAGATGTCAGCCAGGTGGCCGTGCCCAAGTTTTCGATCCAGGTCCTGCTGGAAAACGCCATCAGCCACGGAGCGGACCAGATGCTGGGACCGTGTGAGATCAATGTGGAGATCCACAGGGACGGGAATGTATGCATATGTGAGGTGCTCAATACAGGTCCTGCACCGCTGGAGAACCTGATGGACAAACTTCGGGCCGGCGAGGTGCACGGTGAGGGAAGCGGAATCGGGCTGCTGAACATGGAAAAGCGCATGCAGGCCCTGCTCGGACCGGACAGCCTCCTGGAGATCGGAAGAAGGGGCGACAGGACCTTTGCCAGGATGACGTTCAGGTGCCGTGAACTGGATGAGAAAGACTGATGGAATAAAGGGGGTATGGGGATGTTCCGGATCATGGTGATTGATGACGAAGCCATTGTCCGGGAGGCGGTTGCCACCCAGATCAATTGGGAACAGTATGGGATATGCGTTGTCAGGACATGTGAAAATGCCATAGATGCTCTGTCCTATCTGCAGGACCATGATGCGGACCTTCTCCTTGTGGATATCCGTCTCCCCGTTATGGACGGGCTTGAGCTGGTAAGACGGGTGCGCGAAATCAAGCCGCAGATCATGTTCATTATGATCAGCGGGTATGCCGACTTTGAGTATGCCCGTCAGGCCATGCGCTACGGGGCACAGGATTATCTCCTGAAGCCTCTCAATGACGCTTCCCTGCTCCATGCGGTGCGCCATGCCCAGGAAATCTGTGAGCGCCACCAGTTCCTTGACAGGGTCGGACAGCTCGGCCTCCGCTTTGAAGAGCCGGAGGTGCGCACCACCTGTTCCCCTACGGTGACGCAGCTTCTGCACCTTGTGGACGAGCAGATCGCCAATCCGGAGCTGAGCCTGAAATGGATCTCTTCAGAACATATGTTCCTCAATGAAACCTACCTGTCCAAGCTCTTTCAGAAGGAAGTGGGGCAGAAATTTTCATCCTACCTTTCTGACCGTCGCATGCAGCTGGCCATGCGCCTCATGCTCCGCTCCCCCGACGCCCTGATCGGCGAGGTCGCTGAGGCGACAGGATTCGGGGACAACCGGGAATACTTCAGTATCGTGTTTAAAAAGTATACGGGTCTTACGCCCACGGAGTTCCGTAAAAAACTGACAGGGCACGACCCGGTGTGAAAGTTCCCCATGGATGCGGGAACTTCTTTTTATTGTCACGGCAATCCGGCGGACCACCCGGAGGATGGCTGAACCTGTCCCTTCATGCTCCCTGTGCCGGAAGCCAAAAGGATAAACGCCTTTTACAGAGCGTGTTCAAAGACAAAAAAGGTCCCTCAAGGGAACGGTACCCTGAGGGGCGGAAGATGGTTCAATGGGCATTTTCAGCATCTCTCCGGTTCAGTTCGGACTCAACCAGGTTGAGGGTATGAAAGAAGCGCTGTGTGGCAATCATCGGACCGAAGACCAGCAGCCCGAAGACGTTCCAGCAGAACATGTGCCGGAAGGAAGTGTGCTTTCCCGGTATGCCGAGTTCCTCGGCTTTATGTTTTAAAGATTCAGCGATCCTGGCCATCCAGACCAGGGTATACAGGAACAGCGTCGGTACGCCAAGGAGATAGGCGGTCCAGTAGCGCTGCGTCCTCCGGCCCAGGACGGCATCCAGCTCATCCTGCAGACCGCAATGCATACTGACCAGAAGATAGATGCCTGCAGTAAAAAAGTCAGCAAAACCGATCCAGAAACCGTTCCTGCTGGTATGGCGGAATCTACAGCTGTCCTGATCTGTCAATTCTGACATCTCCTGTCTAATAAATTATCTGCTGAGCGTGCTTCATACAGAAAAAGGCAGCGTCAGCTGCCAGTGTCTGTTCAGGCACCATGGACCGTTACAGCACCAGACCAAGGGAGGCGGCAAGGCTTTTCAGATAGACCGCAGCCTGGGCGTAATCATCCGCTTCCTGCATATGTTCAAGCATCAGACAGACGCGGTCGTCCAGGCGGGAAAGGCATGTGAGGTACGTGCTGTAATCCAGCTCACCTGTTCCGGGCCTGCACTCATCCAGGTGCACAGTCAGTTTCCCGCTCAGACGGATGTCCTTGGCATGACAGCTGCGGATCTGAGGGCCAAGCTTATCGAACCATTCACGGATGACTTCACCGCTGCGGTAATACAGCTGAGGGCTGGAAATAATGTTCACAGGATCCAGATGGGCCCCGAACCCTTTGCGGTCAATGGCGCGTATGAGGGCAAGGTAGGCATCCGCCGTATCGGGGTACATCCAGGGCATGGGCTCAAGCGAGTAAACGGTGTGCTGTGGCTTTGCCCTGTCAATGATGGTCTGGGTAACGGCAACAGTATCGTCAAAGCCTTTTTGGGTGAGGTTGTCCGGGTGCGGTCCGTCCCACTGTTCGGAATAGGAACCTGCGATGTTTACGCAGCAGTTGGCACCCACGTAATCCGCCAGTTCAAGCTGATGGACAGCATAGTCTATGGATTCACGGCGGACCCTGGGATCGAGTGACAGCGTATTTTTCCATACCCCGATCTCACTGATCACAAGGCCTGCAGCGGCCGCCGCATCGCGGTAGCCGTCAATTTCTTTCTGTGGGGCTGTAAAATTAACCGGGAAATAGACGGACGTGTAGCCGGCCGCACATGCCATGTCCGCCCACTGTGCGGGAGAAGTCCATGTGCCGAACAGATTGCCACCAAAACGCATAGGGTACCTCCTTGTGCCGCACGTATGATGGTCCGGGCGGCAGTTCATCTGTTTTTCTTGCCATAAAGGCGCATGCTTTGCGGCTGAGCAGAAAAACACCGGAAGCAGCCCCCTCTGAAATGTACAGAGCACTGAGCGCACCAGCGGCGGCACAGCCGGAAGAAGAGTGGACGTGCCCTGAAAAGACAGCCGGAAAAAGTGGCCACGCCAGCTTTATCCATTCGGCGCGAGAAGACTCCGACCTCAACAATCCGCAAATTGTAG
>CAMNGW010000132.1 GCA_946538615.1 uncultured Clostridia bacterium | reverse complement strand
AGTCGCCAATTTCTCTGATACTGCCCTGGAAGCAGTTCAGACACAGGATACAGGTGAGATCGGTGACATGCTGATAAAACTGGTCACTGAGCTCAAAGGTTTTGATGCAGACGCAGAGCAGCCCAAAGGGCTCCGCCGCCTCTTTGCAAAACCCGGTGAAGAAATTGAAAAGATGAAAGCGCGTTACTCCAAGGTGTCCACAAACGTTGAGACAATCGCCAATTCGCTTGAAGGGTACCAGGCCCAGCTTCTCAAGGACGTCGCTATGTTTGACCGTCTCTATGATCAGAACAGCCGCTATTTCCGCGAGCTTACGCTGTACATTATAGCCGGTGATGAGTATCTTCGCCGTGTCCGGGAGGGGGACCTGAAAAAGCTTCAGGACCTTGCCGCCCAGTCCGGGGATGCCATGGACGCCCAGAAAGCCAACGATCTTGCTGCGGAATGTGACCGCCTTGAGAAAAAGCTGTACGACCTCAAGCTTACCAGACAGGTTTCCATGCAGATGGCGCCTCAGATCCGTCTTCTGCAGAATAATGACAGCCTGCTTGTTGAGCGCATCCAGTCCACTCTTTCCAATACGCTCCCTCTGTGGAAGAGCCAGATGGTGTTAGCCCTTGGCCTTCAGCACAGTCAGGACGCACTGAAAGCCCAGACGGCGGTGACCAATATGACAAATGAATTGCTGCGTAGAAATGCCGAGAAATTAAAGATGGGTACCCTTGAAACAGCACGTGAGGCAGAGCGGGGCATCATCGATATCGAGACACTGGTTGAAACCAACCAGAGCCTCATTGACACGATCAACGAAGTTGTGGACATCCAGCGTCAGGGACACAACAAGCGCATTGAAGCAGAAAAGCAGCTCTATCAGATGGAGGCCCAGCTGAAAAAGAAACTGCTGGAAACCAAATAAAACCGGAGGCGCCGGACATCCGGTGCCTCTTTCAAAAACCGGCCGGTTCATCTTACCGCTTTATACTGGTGCAGATGAATCGGCCCGTATCTCTTCATGACCGCCATGTTTCCTCAGCATCTCAAGTCGTGCCGTGTCAAAGCCGGATTTTTCCCATGGCCTTTTTTGTCCTTTTGAAATGCGGCATGTTCACATCAGCTACCCACAGGGAGGTTCTATGTACATACTCGGACTTACCGGTTCCATTGGCTGCGGAAAAAGCCATGTTTCCTCTGTGCTCAGGCAGCTTGGCGCATGCATTATTGATGGTGACCAGATCAGCCACAGTCTGACTGCGAGCCACGGCGAAGCGCTCCCTGCTATACGGGAAACTTTTGGGGACGATGTTTTTTCACATGGCGAACTCGACCGGAAAGCGCTTGGCCGTCTTGTTTTTTCAGACCCTGCTGCGCTCAGCCTCCTCAACAGCATTCTGCATCCTCTTATTTTCAGTCAGATCCATGTACAGATCCAAAGAGCCAGAGAGAAAAGCACTGTCCTGTGCGTACTTGATATGCCGCTTCTTTTCGAAACCGGGCTTGATACGCTCTGTGACAGTGTGTGGTGCGTCTATCTTCCCGAGGATATCCAGGTTGAGCGGATCATGGCCCGCGACGGCTGTACGGCCGAGGATGCACATGCGCGCATCGCTTCCCAGATGTCCTCTGAGGAGAAAAAAAGCAGGAGCCAGACTGTGATCGACACGCGCGGCACTCTCTGTGAGACAGCTGAAACCGTTAAACGCCTTTACAGTGAACTGCTTGCCCGCATTGATCTCATGCAATAAGATGTCCCCCGTCGTGCTGCAACACTGGGCATATCTATCACATCAGGAGGTATAATCTTTGGAGACCGTCCGACACCGGCGTTCCGACCGCCGGAACCAGCTGCCCAACACCCCAGACGTTCCTTCAGGGCAGGATCCCTCTTTCCACGTGCCGACGCCTGCTGCCAATCCACCACAGATGGGATCAGGAACCTATTATGCCCCTGCACCAAGCCAGTCCGCTGCACAGGTGCAGTCCGCAGTCTCTGTTCCCCCCGTCTTCCCTTCGCAGGCAGACTCTTCTCAGAACAGGATCCGCCGCAGTGAACACGTACGTTCAGACATAGAATCTTCACGGGTCGCTGTCCGTACAGTAAAGAAACTTCCCCTTCCTCTTACTATCCTGCTGGTCCTCGCTTTTCTTCTTGCTGTTTCTTTATGGTACGCCTCCGGAATCATGCAGGGATATCTTGACAGGCAGGCGCAGGCGCGTATTGACGCCCATCAGGCGCTCCTTGACAGCCACCCTTACAACTATGAATCGATGATCCGCCGCCATGCAGGAGAATACAACCTGCAAAGCGCTTTCGTCGCAGCCATCATCCTGAACGAAAGCAGTTTTAACCCCCGGGCCACTTCTTCAGTCGGCGCCCGCGGCCTCATGCAGCTTATGCCGGACACTGCGCAATGGATCGCAGGGAAGCTCGGAGACAAAACCTACTCGTTTGAAAACATGTATGATCCTGATACCAATATACGCTATGGCTGCTGGTATCTCAATTATCTTTCCGGGCTGTTCTATGGCGATCCTGTGTCTGTCACCGCAGCCTATCACGCCGGTCAGGGAACAGTCCGGAACTGGCTGCAGGACGGCCGTTATTCCGCAGACGGCGGACACTCTCTTTCTTTGACCGCTATGCCCGAGGGTCCCACAAAGAACTATGCAAGGAGGGTAACCCATGCGTATGCGCTCTACGACGCGCTCTACGATCATGTCCTTAATCCTGTGCCTGACTCTGCTCATGACTGATCTTGGCCCGGCCCTGGCCAGCAATGTGGGAGACGCCATAGTCATCGCCATTCAGCTGAAGAAAACAACCACCATTTCTCCGTTGCTTCCCAATGAACGCGATATTCTGAGCATCTATAATCTCGTTTATGAATCCATGATCACCATTGACGACAACTATCTGCCCCAGCCTTGTCTCGCCCGAAGCTGGGAACAGTCCGGAAATGCCAAAACATGGACCTTTCAGATCAGGGATGATGTCACATTTTCCGACGGCACGCCCATGACTGCTTACGATATTGTGGCAACAGCCAATGCCATCCTTGAGCGGGCCAAGGACGAAACAACAGTCAACCATGGTTTTTATGCCAACCTGACATACTTTGTCTCTTCCATTTCCGCGCCGGGACCTTATACTGTGACAGTCAAAACATCAAGACCTTATTATGGTTTACTGTATGCCATGACGTTCCCCGTCCTTCCTGCTGACCGGGTCAATACTGACAATCCCCCCGGTACAGGTCCCTATGTCATAGATACGTTCACTCCGGATTATATCAACCTGAGTGAAAACCCCCTGTGGTGGAAAATGAAGCCCGCGGTCAGAACCATCTCCTTCCGTGTTTCCACAGCACCCAAAGCTGTCATCGAAGACTATGACTACGCGCGCACTGACGCTGCCTTCACGCGTTCCATCTCTGCTTCCCAGTACAAAACATCAACAAACGCATTTGCCATCGATTACAGGACCAATCAGCTTGATGTGCTTCTTATGAACCATTCCGCGGAACGGCTCGCTTCCGTGAATGTGCGCAAGGCGATCCGCTACGCCATCGACATTGACCGGATCGCGAAAAATATTTATATGGGCATGGTCCAAAGGACCGACACGCCCGCCATTCCGGGTACATGGCTGTACAATGATGATCTTTCCAATTATTTTGTGAACAACATTGATGAAGCCAAACGTCTCCTGGAAGCGGAGGGATGGGGCGACAGCAACGAAGACGGCGTCCTCGACCGGCTCAACGCTGAAGGTAAGCTGGTCAATCTCAATATGAACCTGTATGTCTATGAAGAGCCGGAGAACGATGTCCGCATTGAAACAGCGAACTACATCAAGGAAGCTCTTGCCGTCATAGGCATCAATGTCTCCATAACCACGATGACTTTTACAGGCATCCAGGAAAAGCTCAAAGCGGGTTCCTTCAACCTCGCCCTTGTCTCCTATTCTATGGATGTCTGTCCGGATTATGGCTTTATGCTTATTTCCGGCAATACCGGCAACTACGGCCGCTACCGTTCGACCCGGATGACAACGCTGTGCAACGAGTTGCGCACCTGTACCACAATGAGTGATTATCAGCAGAAAATGATGCAGATCCAGGAGGTTTTTGCCGAGGATTGCCCATTTATCTGCATGTTTTACCGCAAGGGTGTTGTGCTCTCCCGCCTCATGTACACCACGGTCCGTGATGTTCGTGAATACGAACTGCTGCGCGGCATCGAAAGTTTCAGACCCTGATTTACCCCACGACTCTGATCAAGCAAGGAGTTTGCCTATGGAATGGATTGAATTGACTGTAAGTACAACAAGTATCGCATCGGATCTCATATCCGAAACATTAATTGCAGAGGGAGCCACAGGCACCATGGTGGAGGACCGTGCTGATGTACCGGATCCTTCAAAGCCCAACGGCTATTGGGAGATTATTGATCCTGCCATGATTGATAACATGCCAGAAGACGTCCGGGTGCACGCCTGGTTTGAACCCGGCGCCGGTTTCCCCGACAAGCTCAGCGCCCTGAAAGCACGGTATCAGTCTCTGCTCGAATCCTCTCCAGGCTTTGATGTGGGAACACTTGAAATCACTTTGCAGAATGTTGCCGATACCGACTGGAACGAGGTCTGGAAGCGGTTCTACAAGCCTTTCCACGCAGGGGAGCGTCTTGTCGTCAAACCGACCTGGGAACCGTACACACCCTCAGAAACTGATCTTGTGATTGAAATGGACCCCGGCATGGCTTTTGGCAGCGGCACGCATGAGACCACGGGCATGTGTCTTGCCCTTCTCGAAAAAGTGGTGACACCCGGGTGCCACGTGATCGACGTCGGAACCGGAAGCGGGATCCTGGCCATAGGCGCCGCACTGCTGGGGGCCGAATCCGTTCTGGCCATTGACATTGATCCCAATGCTGTAAAAGTTGCCAGGGAAAACATCGCCCATAACAGGCTTTCAGGCCGTATCGACGTACGCGAGGGCAATCTTCTTGATGAACAGGCAACCACATGCGATATCTGTGTCGCCAATATCATCGCAGACGTTATCATTGGTTTTGCATCCCCTCTCAAAGCCCATATCCATCCGGGCGGATACTTCATCTGCTCCGGAATCATACGCCAGCGCGAAGAAGAAGTCCTCCATGCACTTGAAAATGCCGGTTATACAATAATGGAAACTGTGCACCGCGGAGAATGGACAGCATTCCTCTCCAGGCGTCCTTCGGAGGGCTGATATGCACAGATTTTATGCCTCACATTCCCTGACTGCAGACACAGTCGCCCTCTCCAAAGAAGATGAGCACCATGCCCGGAACGTTCTCCGCCTCGCAGATGGCGACACGGTTGAAATTGTCTTCTCCGGAACGCGCTACCTCGCCACGCTGCACAGCGGGAGCGGCGGATTGACTGCGTGCCTGGGATCACCGCTGCCTACAACAGAGCCCATTCATACCATTGATCTGTTCCAGGGGCTTCCCAAGGGGGATAAGATGGACATGATTGTCCAGAAAGCGGTCGAACTGGGTGCGGGCTCTGTAACACCTCTTATCATGGAGCGCTGCGTCACCCGGCTGGACGATCAGAGTGCCGCAAAAAAGCAGGCCAGATGGCAGCGCATCGCCTATGAAGCGGGAAAACAGTCCGGGAGGGTCCTGGAAGTTCCCATTCATCTGCCTCTGTCTTTCCGGCATTTTCTTGATCGGATAGCTGAGTACGATGCCGTTCTTGTCCCTTACGAAATGGAGACGACACTGAGCCTGCGCTGTGCTGTTCCTGCAGATGCCATGAAAATTGCAGTTGTCATCGGTCCGGAGGGAGGCATTTCTGAGCAGGAAATCAGTGATATGGCACAGCACGGGGCGCACGCCGTCACACTGGGCCCCCGTATCCTGCGCACTGAGACAGCAGGGCTGTGCGCGCTCTCCTGTCTGATGTGCCTGCTGGGAGAAATGGATGGGGGGCGCGGTGCATGACAATAGCTGTTCATACCCTGGGCTGCCGGGTCAACCAGTATGACACACAGGCTATGCTTGAACTTTTTCAGGCCCGGGGATATGTATCTGTTCCCTTCAGCAGCGATGCGGATGTCTATCTGATCAATACCTGCACCGTAACCGGTACAGGTGACCGGAAGTCCCTGCAGCTGGCAAGACGCGTCCGCCGTGAGCACCCTTCCTCCGCCCTGATTCTCTGCGGCTGTCTCAGTCAGCGCCTCGGTCAGGAGCTCCTTTCTCTGGGGCCCCGGCTGATACTGGGAACAGGCAGACGCAGCGAAGTGGTGGACCTGCTCGAACAATCCCTTCGTGAAAATACACAGATCTGTGCCGTTTCAGACCTCAGTCAGGCCCCTTTTGAAAATCTTGCCATTCACAGGCAGGAAGACCATACGCGTGCAGACCTGAAAATTCAGGAAGGCTGCAATAATCACTGTACTTACTGTATTATCCCATCGGTACGCGGTCCAATCCGTTCCCGTACCCTCGAGGACATCGCTGATGAAGCTGCGAGACTGACCCGGTCCGGGTACCGGGAGCTTGTCATCACGGGGATCCATCTGACCAGTTATGGTATGGACCAGCCCGATCGTCCCTCGCTTCTTGATGCCCTCCGCACCATCCAGGCTGCGGGGCCCCTGCGTATCCGTCTCGGTTCCCTTGAGCCAGTTATTGCAACGCCATCTTTCGCAGAAGGCATTTCCCGGCTCCCGGCCGTATGCCCCCAGTTTCATCTTGCCCTTCAGTCAGGTTCGGATGCTGTGCTCCACGCCATGCGCAGACGCTACAACGTCCGACAGTACCGTGCGTCGGTAGCTGCCTTGCGTGCAGTCTTTCCGGATTGTGCCATGACCACAGATATTCTGACCGGGTTCCCGGGGGAAACCGAAGCCAATTTCGAAGAGACACGGCAATTTGTCCATGAGATCGGTTTCGCACGTATCCATGTGTTCCCTTTTTCTCCCAGGGAAGGAACGCCCGCCGCCCTTATGCCGGACCAGGTCCCCAACAGGGAAAAGGAGAGAAGGGCCTCCCTGCTCATTGAAGATGGCCTGAGGACCGCTGCGGCGTACCGGGCATCCATGGAGGGTAAAGTCCGTGACGTGCTCCTTGAAACTTTTGACGGAGTCTGGCATGGTTATACACCAGAATACATTCCCGTTGCTGTGAAAGGTGATTATCAGGCCGGTCAGGTCGTCTCTGTCCGGCTCGGACCCGGCAAAGATGCCATGACCGGAACCCCCGTGTCCCCTCTTTCCTGATGTACCCGATATCTATTGATTTATAAAGGAGAATGATCAAATGGATTGTCTGTTCTGTTCCATCATCAAAGGTGAAATCCCCTCCACCAAAGTTTACGAGGACGATGCAACCTATGCCTTCCGGGATATTCATCCCATGGCCAGGGCCCATGTGCTTGTCGTCCCAAAATGCCACGTCACTTCCCTTGCAGATGAGGTTCCTGATGAAGTCTACACCGCATGTATGCACACCTGTAAAAAAGTAGCCGAACTCGAAGGAATATCCCAATCCGGTTTCCGTGTTGTTTCCAATGCCGGCCCTGATGCATGCCAGAGCGTTCACCACCTCCATTTCCATATCCTTGGCGGTCAGAAGCTCTCTGAATCAATGGCCTGATCCTTTCCCGCTGTGTCTGTCTGACGGCTGCTGTGTTTCAAAAAATTATCCATTGACGAATAGACACAGAGGATGTATAATCTGTTTCACGGTTCGCCGTCCGTCCGTCTTAGCCGGTTGATGTCAAGGCGAGATGTGCGAGAGGAGGGATAACAGTGTCTGAAATTCGTGTACGCGAGAACGAGTCTCTCGAGAGTGCTCTCAAGCGTTTTAAGCGCCAGTGCGCACGCAGTGGCGTCATTCAGGAAGTCCGCAAGCGCGAGCATTATGAGAAGCCCAGCGTCAAGCGGAAGAAGAAGGCTGAGGCCGCCCGCAAGCGCAAGTGGTAAGTTCTGAAAAAGAATTGCCGTCCCGATGGGACGGTTTTTCTTTATCCTTGCATATATTTTAACTTCATGTTAAAATATACATAATTTCATATTTAAAGTAGGGATAAATTTGCTTTACAGCTTCCAGCTGTGCCCACACGCCAATACTCGATACAATGAAGTACTCGCCCATCTGGCAGTTAAAGAACTGGATTGCATTCTTCTTTCTTATGGTATTCAGACCGATATCACTGTCACGACGATCGCAAAAAGTACTTTTTTATGTTTTGACTCAGCTGCGCTTACTGATGCACAGCTGTCTCAGTTGCTGATGTGGCACTCTTCTCTTCTCGTGTTATGGGAAAACAGGGATGACAGCTTCATGCCTTTGCCTGTCCGCACTTCATATTATCTCCCCCCGGAGCTTCCGGAGGTCCTGAAATATAAAGGCAAAACAAGTGCAAGATTCACACAGCTCATGCTAAGCTGTGCGCTTTCTGTTCTTGCCGCTCCAGGAGAGAATCTTACATTGGCCGATCCACTGTGCGGCCGCGGAACAACCCTTTTTGCCGGTGCTTGTCTTGGTTTGAACGCAATAGGCATGGATGCTGACCGCGAAGCCATCCGGCAGGCGGATGCGCATATGACAAGGTTCCTGGAACTGCACCATGTAAAACACGCCAGGAGCAGCCTTTCCATGACGCATGCGGGTCACGGGGTCCCCGGCACACGGTTTGTTTACGCTGACACAAAGGCCCATTATCAGGCTGGTGACACAAGACAGCTCCTTCTCCTTGCAGGTGACACATCACTGTGCGGAAAACTTTTTCGGGAGAAAGCCGATCTTCTTGTGACAGACCTCCCCTACGGCGTTCAGCACGCACCGGGTGAGCAGCATGGCATTTCTGATTTTCCCGGCTTCCTTGCCCGTGTGCTCCCTTCATGGCATGATATGTTAAAGCCCGGCGGCGCAATTGCCTTATCTTTCAATGTTTTTACCTTAAAAAAGGAGCGTGTGCTCCGTCTGCTTGAAGACAGCGGCTTTGTCCCATTGACCCAATACCCTTATGACAATTTTCTTCATGACGTCGAACAGGCAGTCCGTCGCGATCTTGTCATCGCGCGGCGTTCCTGATCACACGGAGGTACATGCAAATGGATTATGCTTCCATGACGGTTCTCGAACTCAGAAAAGTCGCCAAAGACCACGGTGTCAAGCTCAGCGCCGGGATCAATAAAGCGGAAATCGTGGAGAGGCTTAAGAAAGCTGACGACGCCCTCAAGGAAGGCGTGCAGCTCGATATCCTTGGTGAAATCACACAGCCTGTGCA
>CAMNGW010000131.1 GCA_946538615.1 uncultured Clostridia bacterium | reverse complement strand
TTGCGCGTTACAGGCCTCCATTTGCTTATAAACTGACGAATACGCAAAATGGCCGGGTAGATGAAAAAATCACGCTCCCACACTATATGGTCATGTTTATTTGATCTATTTGAATCTTAGTTGCAAGCATCTCGCAGCACCTGTCTGACACTGAACAGACAGGTGTTTTTTAGTACAAACATTCATTTGTTTTTGTCAAATGAAAAATGGGTCATATGGCCAACGAAAGATGGGCCAGTTTAAGATCAAAAAAACGGCAGACTACTATCAATCAATCTTTCTCCAACAGATCCTCCATCCGACAGCACAGTGATTTGCTGAGTTTCAAAAGCGTCTCAGCCGCGGTCATATTGATGTTTCGCTGACGCTGCTCAAACAGCTGGATCTGCCTGAGGGGCACATCGGCTTCTGCGGCGAGTTCAGATTGAGACATGCCGCAGTTCTCCCTGCGCATGCGCAGCTTTGTGTGTGGATGGGCTGCTTTCATCTTTTCATGCATGGTATCTGCGAATTGCCGGATGTCCATTTCGTGATAAGTGGGATACATGTAAATGATACTGTCCAGGGGGACGGTGTTCAGGATCTCCATAAAAGAGTAGCCGCTGTGCCACTGATAGTAAGCCAATGCCCACCCTGCCCAGTATTCCGGGCTCTTCTCAAGAAACATGACATCCTCATGATCGGTGAAGGCCGTGCCGGTCTCCGACAAAACCAAACGCGCAAATTCACAGCCGTTCATCCCCGCCACATAGTTGGGATTGCCGTTGGCGAACTGCCTTCCCGCATCAGATACGGCCAGGGCATATCCGAAGGTGTCCGGCTCCAGCTCCAGCGTCATCACGGCGAAGTCCACCGCGTCACCCAGCACACGCTGGGTACCGGGCAGATAATCCTCAGGGTAAGCGCGGATCGCCATTTCTGATGCCCTCCCTCATGATGTCCAGCATGTATACCACACCATCCTTGGCTTTTCGGGTGCTGCGGTAAGCGCGCCGTGCTTCCCGATCGCGGATGGTTTTCTTCTTCTGCCAAGTTTCCGCATCGGCTTTCTCTGCGCCGATGAAGCAGAGGTATTCAAAGGCTCTGTCGCTTTTCAGAACGATCTTCTCTCCCGGGCGCATCGCCTCGGACAGCTTGGCCAGGGAAATGGCCCCCGCTGCAAAATCCTGTGCAAAGGTGAAACAGGAGTCATCCGCCCGGCAGCCGACGATGACATCATACGGCGTCGGATCAATGAAGAAATGCTGCTGGAGATAGTCCTTTGCTTCCTCCGCGATGCTGCCGCTTTGCCAGCAGCTCCGGTACTTTGTCAGTATGCCCAGCCAGTTCAGGATGCTGTATTGCGGGTCATTCAAACGGAGGATGCTCAAGCCATCCATGTTCATCTCATAGATGTTCGCATAGCCATCTCTTCCGTCTCCGCAAGCCCACTTGTATGATCATTACGGAAGCCAAATCATACTTCCCTTTCTTTTTTTGTCCGCCAGCGGCTATGATACATCCGGATGCTGCGGACTGCTGATTTTACCTGTAGTCCGACTGCTTAAAGGAGTGTGCAGCCGCTGCACCATCCTGATCGTTAGCAGCTGGATGTCGCCGAGTGAACCGCGTCAGCAGTCCCAGGAGCACTTATGTCAATCAGGTATACTCTGATCATTAAGCTTTCGGATACGCAATCGGAATCAGGGGCGGAAAAAGATTATGAGCATTCGTCTGACGGGAAGTAACATAGAACCCACAGCTTTTGTGCTGTGGGCTCTTTTTCTTTCAGCAGTATTGTTTTTGAAGATCTCATTGCCGTACGGATGCCATGCTGTGACCGGATCGCCATCTTTGTTCCGCAGGACCTCAGACAGCAGATACCGGATGTCGTCCGGCTCAACTTCAATCGATCCGTCAACCGTCTCATACGGTCTGATGTCCTCAGGGATATCTGGCATAATCCTGGAAGTTTACGTTGAAAAAGGAGATCATGAGAGTCAGTCATTGTATTGAATATCCTTCCTGGATAGCCTATAATTTCCTTAATGAAGATTAAGAAATCATTAACGCGAAACTATTTCAGCCCGATCACAAGGAGTTGCTTTCATGAAACGTATTCTCTCACACTTCATGCCTTTCGCACTGCTGATGTTTCTTGTCATGACCGCATTTCCTTCGCTCGCCGTTGAGGATGGTTACGGTGGTCTGCCGTGGCTGGTTGAGGATACCAAGATGAAAATCAGCACGACACATGGCCAGTTGCAGTCAAACGGGGAGCCCCATGTAGGATTCGATTTGAGCATCGGGACGTCCGGCGTTAAGCTTTATGCGCCGTTTCCCGGGACCGTCTACTATGTGCAGAAATACGGAGACTGGCTGGGCAAGGGCAACCGTCTGCTCAGCTACGGGAACATGGCGCTGCTTCTTTCAGATGAAATGGCCGGGGACGGGACGTACAAGTATGCCATGAAGTTCTGTCATCTTCAGAAGTTTCCGGAACAATTCAACGCATACAAGCTTTCCACTGATATTCTTCCCATTGAAGACGGTGAGCTTGGACGCAGCAAGAAATGGGGTCACCCGGAGCTTAACATCAAAACCCATGAGGTCGGTCATTTCCATCTGGAAACAGGCGATCTTCTCGGATACGGTGGCGGCACAGGCAATTCAAGTGGCCCGCACTGTCACGTCGAACTGAAGCTGGACGCCAAACTCACCAGCACACAGGACCTGAACACAATCGGAAGGTCGGTTGACCCTGAGGTTTATTTTGTCAGGTCGATTTCTGCTCTGGAGGCCGGAAACAGATATGCCGGCTGCCTCGACCTTGCCTATACCGTCAACGGCCAGCTGCGTCTGGCAGGCTGGGCCCTCAATGAAAAGAAACCGGATGAAAGCATTGAAGTGGAAGCCGTGATCAGCCTGGGCGGCCAGGAGGAGCGCCATATATTTACCACGGATCAGTACCGCAGCGATATCGGCGGCGGCATAGGCAATCATGGTTTCGATGTCATCATCCCCGCTTTCAGAACAGGAACTGGCACGGTTTCCTTGTATATCAAAAAACAGGACGGGAAACTTCAGCAGATCGGCGATCATGCCTTCAGCATCCGGTCCGACAGTGTCCAGGAGGATATCGCAGTCAACTATGTTTCTTTTGGCATGAAAAGCGGTGATACCTTTGAGCCCGGAGCCCTCTTTAATCTGCGCTACAAAAACTATTCCATTCAGGAGCGCTTTGCCTACTGGGCAGAGAGCAAGGTATGGGGGGTCACCGGTCTCAAGTATGGTGCCTACAAATATACGGCCAACATCAACGAACCCGGTCTGCGCTTCTGGATGGATTCCGGCTGTTATCTGAGACTGAAGGACGGCAGAACGATCTTTACTGTCGACAGTGACGAAACATATGCCTGGTTTCTCATGCTGAGGGATGACTGTACCCTGGAACGGTACGCCGTGAGCTGGGAGATCCTGCCCACGTTCCTTGGCATGCACGGAGGTGCAGCTTACGCTGAACGTTGGGATCATGTCGGCCCAACACTGCTCGAAGGTGAGTGCACCGTCACATCACCCGTCCAGGGCGGGGTCCAGGTCAGCGGCTGGGTCAGCAGTGAGAAGGACTCGGATGCCATGACGATTGTGGTCAATATAGGAGGCGTCAACCATACCCTGTACACTTTAGCCGAGAGCGACCATGTCTTTCACTGGCTGATCTCCACTGCCTTTTCCGGCCGGACGCTGGTTGTGGTCACAGCAAAAAACAACGCATACGGCGATGATCTGGAGCTTTTCAGAGGCTATGTGGATATCCCCATGGATGTCATCAACCGTGACTGCGTGATCTGCATCGACCGTCCCGGCGGCACCTATGAGTATAACGCAAGCCCGGAGATCAGCGGCTGGATTGTGTCCAATGTCGAAGTTACCTCCCTGACGGCAGGCGGGATCGTGGGCATGCAGAACATTGATCTGACTGCTTCCCTTCAGGACGCCTCGGGAGAGCTGAACAATGCGGGCTATGGCAGCTACCGCTATAAGAAGCGTTTTTCGGGCGTGATACCGCGGGATCAGATCATCAATGGTGAAACGCTGACGCTCAGCATTCAGGCTTTTTTTGCCAACGGCACCCGTTCCGAGCCCGCAAAGACATCGTTTGCCCTGAAAACCCTGGTCATCTATGACGGCACCAACGTCGAGACCTGGTTCAGCAACCGTCCCGGCGGACCTGCCATGGACACCTTCGCGGAGGGTGATCCCATCTATTTATTCTACCGTCTGACCAGCGTGGACAGCGGCTGGATGCTGGATGCCGCGCATCCGGATTATGCATATACCGTCCGGATCACTGTCACCATGCCCGACGGTGTCGAAAGAGTGACAGAGTATACAAACGATGAAAACTGGATTCTCGTCCCCACTCAGATCCCGGGACATTATGACATCACCCTGACATGCACAGGGGATGCCCGTGCAAGTGCACAGACGCTCTGGGTCGAAGTGCCCTCGCAGATTACGCCGAAAACACGGATCTGGATGGGCTACAGCCCCGATGCCGCCCAGGACAATTTTGAATCCTGCGCAGGCAGCACCTATTACGGACATTATCAGCTCCTCGACCGTGCCACGGGCAAAATGCTCAATGCCAGCGCATCCCAGTACAATTATACCGTCACCATGGAAATGATTGATCCCCAAGGCACGATCATCGCCTCAAAAACGCTTCAGAACGCGGACAGCGGCTATTTTGCCTATACCCTTTATGAAGCCGGCCCACATCTCTACAGACTGACTGTAAAAGGCGAGATTGAGGGCATGGACGCGGGGATCTACGATTACAGCCGGTCGTTCACCGTCACAGATGACCCGCCTGCGCTTCTGCTTAATGCCACAGCAGCCGTCGTCGAGCCCGGACCGTCCAGAGACTATTATGTGACCAAGCATGGCTGGACAGGAGCCAACTGGGATATACGCGTGACCCTCGACCAGGACACGGCAAAGTGTGCATGGGTTTCACCAAAGCAGTCCAATTTCACCAGCCGCGTTCTTCAGATCACATTTCTTCGCGAAGGCACAGCCAGGGCTACCCTTGAGCTTTACGATACCGTCACACAGAAGGTTTATGCGACCAAAACCTTTGTGATTCACAGCAATGTGCCGACCTATACCATCACCTATGATGCCAACGGCGGCTCTTCTGCTCCGGTCCCGGGTAAGAAACGCAAAGGCGAAGACTTCCAGCTGTCCAGACTGAGCCCTGCCTGCAGCGTAAGCGACGGGACAGAGACCGTCTTCCGCGGCTGGAGTCCGGACCCCTCCTCCAGGACACCGGATTATCTGCCCGGGAGCTTCTACACCGCTGATGCACCGGTCACACTCTATGCAGTCTGGGAGCCAGGCATGCGCTATACCTATGATACGAACGGCGGAAAAAACGGGCCCGAATCCGAATGGCACAGCACCTGGCTTGAGTCTTCGCCCTACCGCCTCTCTTCCATGGTCCCGGAGCGCTTGGGATTTATCTTCCAGGGCTGGAGCCTGAACAAAACCGCGACCACCGCATCCTATTCCTCCGGCGGAACCTGCACAAGACGGGTCAACACAACCCTGTACGCTGTCTGGAAACGTGATCCCGCTGTACTGGACAGCGGCACGCTGGATAACGGTTTTGAATGGGTTCTGGGCAAAGATCATGTGCTGTTTATCCAGGGCACAGGCGCCATGCCTTCGTTCTCCATGAGCACCGCGCGTCCCTGGGATGGTCTGGAAGTCCGGTCCATCGTCCTTCAGGATGGCATCACATCTGTCGGCTCCTATGCGTTCTACAACATGAGTACAGTGACGGATCTCTCCCTGCCAGAATCCCTGACAAAGATCGGCAGTTCAGCATTCTCTGGCTGCAAAAACCTGTCCTCCCTGCGTTTGCCTTCCTCTCTCTCAGAGATCAGCGGCTACGCCTTCGAGAACTGCTTTTCTCTTGCAGGGGTCCGCATCCCGGACAGCGTGACCAGTGTCGGTTCCGGCGCTTTCCAGGGATGCACAGGCCTGAGGGAGATCCAGCTGAGTGCACGGATGACCCGTCTTCCCTCCAGTTTCCTCTCCTACTGCACATCTCTTGAGGCCTTCACGGTGCCGGGGCATATCACACGCGTAGACGCCTATGCCCTTTCCCACTGCGACAGTCTGAAGACCCTCATCATTCAGAGCGGTGTGACAGTCTTCGGAAACGGAGTCCTTGCCTATGACAAGGCACTGGAATCCGTTTCGCTTCCGGATACACTCACCAGCATGGGTACAAGTGTCTTTGATCAGGATGCCGGGCTGACCTCCGTCCGTCTGCCCTCCGGCATCCAGACGCTCCCCAGCTACACGTTCAGGAGCTGCACCGGCCTCACAGAAGTACAGATTCCACAGAGCGTCAGGACCATCGGGAACCAGGCTTTTGAGTACTGCCGCAATCTTCTGGAAATCGGCATTCCCGAGGGCGTGACATCCATCGGAAGCCAGGCATTCCACGGCTGCACGAGACTGGGCGGCCTCACTCTCCCCGCAACGCTTGAAACCATCGGCGCAAGAGCTTTCGTGTCTGCAGACCTGCTCAGGTACCTTGTCGTCCATGGCAAAAATACCAGTTTGGATGCAACCAACACAACTGCGCTCGCTTCCGTGACGGTCTGGGGCCCAAGCGGTGGAACCATAGAGCAATTCTGTCTTGAAGCAGGGATTGCCTTCCAGCCTCTTTCGTCCGCTGCAAGCCCCTGGGACGTGGATGGAAACGGTGTGATCACCGGCTATCACGGTGTAGGCGGGAACATCACAGTCCCCTCCTCACTTCATGCATCTGCCATCGGCGAGGAAGCCTTCCGCGGCAACGAAACAATCCGCAGCATCACGCTCCCTGCCTCCATCACATCCATCGGAAAGAACGCTTTCCGGGACTGCACAATCCTCCGGCAGGTCACCTGTGAGGGGAACGGTTCCATTTCAATCGGTACTCAGGCCTTCTCGGACTGTACAGCCCTTCAGACCTGTATCCTTCCGGGGGGCAGCGCATCAATCGGCACAGGGGCGTTCTACAACTGTACATCCCTGGCCCGGATTCAAATGCCTGCACGCCTGACCGGTCTTGGCAGCCAGGCCTTCTATTATACCGGACTTCAGGAATTCACCCTTCCCGGCGGCATCACCACCATTCCCTACAGAGCCTTCGGCAGATGCGAAAAGCTCACGCGTCTGGACCTGCCGGAAGGAATCACCACAGTTGGCGAAGGCGCATTCTGGCTGTGTGAGCAGCTGACCACGCTTGCCCTGCCTGAAACGATCACCACGATCGGAGCCAGCGCCTTCTCTGGCTGCCAGTCGCTCACAAGTCTGCACCTGCCCCATGGTGTGAAAACGCTCGAAACAAGTCTTCTGAACGGCTGTTCCAATCTGGTATCGGTCCACCTTCCTGAAAAGCTGGAAACCATCCGTTCCACTGCTTTCCGCTGCTGCTATGCGCTGAGCACACTGGACCTGCCAGACACACTGAAGACCATTGAGGCGAGCGCGTTTGAGCTCTCCGGCATCTGTGTCCTGCACATCCCGGGCAGCGTTACAGAACTTGGCAGTCAGGTCTTTGATCTGTGCCGGAATCTTGAGAAGCTCATTCTGGAGCCTGGCGTGACCACGCTCAATGGGAGCATGCTCACCAACTGCACCGCACTCAAGTCCATCGGTATCCCATACACCGTATCCGCTATCCCCTCCGGGCTTCTGGACAGCGCCACAGGGCTTGAGCGCCTCTATACCAGCGAAGACAGTTTCGCCGAGAATTGGTTCCGGACAAACATGCCCTCAGTCAGTATTGAGTATCTGTGGCTCCCGGCTGTTGCGCGTTCCGTTTCCCTCAACTATACCGAATACACTCTGGGCTGGCTGAATACACGCACGCTCAAAGCCACCGTACTGCCTGCGCTTGCCCGGAATACGAACGTGATCTGGACCAGCAGCAACCCTGAAAAGGTCAGCGTCGACACAAGAGGCAGGATCACAGCTCACCAGAGCAGCTGCAGCGTGGTGATTACGGCTACTACCGAGGAAGGCGGGTACCAGGCCAAATGCCTTGTCACGGTGCCGGATGCTTATATCACGCTGTACTATTTCCCGCTTGACGGGGAGTGTGAGACCGCAAACGAGAGGTTCCTGCTTCGTGACGGCATGCTCTGGCCGGACATGCCCGTTTGCACACGTCCCGGATGGCAGTTCACTGGCTGGTACCTTTCAAAAAATGAGGACGCGGCACAGGTCGTCCCTGGAGAACCCATGGGCTGGGGAACAGACAATATCATCGGTCTGTACGCACACTATCTGCCGGGCGTGCAATTGGATCCGGTCATCGTGTACGTGACTTCCTCCGAACTTGGTGCCGATGTCCCACTGCCGGATGCGTTCCTTGCCCTGGCAGGAACAGATGGCGCTGTCATATCGTCTGACAATCCAGATATCGCCATAGCCTCAGAAGGGCAGATTCTGGGAAGAGGTTCGGGCGATACCGTCCTCCGGGTAAGCATTTCCGACGGCGGTTTTCTCTCCCTCCCGGTCCACGTGGTCACCCTCACCCGGGTCCTGACACTCCCTGACTCCCTGCAATCTGTGGAGGACGGGGCTTTCCAGGGCAACCCTCTGATTGAGGCCGTCTGCCTCCCGGACAGCGTGACATCCATAGGCTCTGATGCATTCCGTGACTGCCCTGCACTGCAGCTCGTGCGCCTTCCCGCAAGCCTTACTCACCTCGCCGATGACGCATTTGATGAAGCCTTTGACGGAACTATGTTATGCGTTCCAGGAAGCACCGCGGAATCCTGGTGCCAGACGCACGGGTATACAATCCAATATCTCCAATGATTGCGGAGCTCAGCATGTCAATCCGTTCTTTTCGCAGATTTCATGTTTGGCACAACCGGGCATGAAAGATATATTTTCCGAGAACGAGAGGTGACCAGGCGATCCCACGTATTTGACATGAGGATAATCCGGGCATCACAGTATATGGTGCTCTCTGACATCCTGTGGAGGCGACTCCTGGGAGAGTACACAGCCGGAGCATTCTGGTAAGGATGGAAAGACGGGGTACACGTTCACCCGCGGCATGTCAACCCGTATGTCACGTAACCTCTCACCTTACGCAGGACGGATTGGAACTGTCAGCTTCCCTCTGCGTTCCTGAAATGGCTTCAGTCCGCGCAGCAACGCCGGGGCACAACAGATGAGCCATGGGGAGAAAGGATAATCCATTGAAAAAGATGCAGTCTCTGATGGCAGTGGCAGCAAAG
>CAMNGW010000130.1 GCA_946538615.1 uncultured Clostridia bacterium | reverse complement strand
CTCGCGCCTACGCCGTTGTCAGGCTTGACAATGACAGGAAAGCCCACCTGACGGATAAAGGACATGCACCCGTCGTAATCATCGACGAGATGGTAGCGTGCCACAGGGATACCGGCCTTTTCATAACAGGCCTTCATTTTGCTCTTATATTTGATGGAAGGCATGTCCTCTGTCTGCCAGCCGCTTGTGATATGGAAAGCGGTGCGCAGTCTGGCGTCCTGTTCCAGCCAGTACTCGTTGTTGCTCTCGAGCCAGTCAATGGGGCCGTACTTGAAGCAGAAGAAGGCGACAGCACGATAGACCTCATCATAATTCTCGAGACTGTTGACCCGGTAATATTCTTCGAGGCTGTCTTTCAGCTCAGGAAGAAGTTCATGATAGGGCTGATCGCCGATACCGAGCACACGCAGGCCGTTTCCTTTGAGTTCACGGCAGAAACGGGAAAAATGGGTGGGAAAATTCGGGGAAATGAAGATAAAGTTCTTCACAGACAACACTCCTTTGTGAATCAGAAGAGGATTAATAAAGAAGATGGGGGATGTGGTAATCAACCTGCTTGAACCACCAGTCCCAGTCGTGTGCCGAGTCTGGGCCCCAGATGTCGACCCAGAGGCCCATATTCTTTTCCTCGGAAAGGTCACGGATCCTGAATGTGGTTTCGGGCATTTCCCAGGGGCCTGTGCCGACAACGATGATGCCCCGTCCGTTGCGGTACCGCTCAATAAAGGGATGGTCCGGGCTCATACCTGCCAGGAAATCGACGGGGGAGTTCAGGTAGACAGACTCGTTCATAAAAGACCCGAATCCGTAGGAAGCAGTATAAATTCCGCTTAACGCAAGGAGGCCGTCAAAAAGGTCCGGCCTGCGGAAGAACAGGTTCGCAGCATGCAATGCGCCAAGGGAGCAGCCGAAGGCGATGATCCCCGGGTACCCGCTCCATCCGTTGAGACGATTGACATCATCCCGGATAAAAGGAACGATTTCATCGGTAATGAACCGGATCCAGTCCTCATGGCGTGCGATGCGCCAGGCGGGATCGCCGTTTGTGTCGCTCCATGTCTCCTGGTCAATGACATCTATGGCATAGATTACGCAATCTCCCCGTTCAATATATGGCGCCCATATATCAATCATATGGAAGTTCTCAAAGTCAAAGAAGCGGCCATTCTGGCAGGGGATAAAAAGAACCGGACGGCCCGCATGGCCGTAACGCTTGAGTTCCATGTTGCGCCCTACGGCGGGAGAATATTCGTTCCAGTATTGGGTCTGCATGGGATACCTCCTTGTTATGACAGCTTTCTGGGATCAGACAGGATCAGCATGGGTTATCTGCCCCGGAGCTGAAGGGGTCAGGGGCAGAATGAAAACCTTTGTATAACAGGACCGGAATAAAGAATGGCAGCTGTTCCTCCCAGCAGGCCTCACAATGCTCTCCTCCGGGAATGATGCGGAAATTCAGGAACGCGCCTTTTTCGAGGAACTCGTGGGCAGCCTGGAAGAAGTGGTTGCGCATATTATCATGGTTTTCCAGCTCTTGCGAACCATAATCCATATAAAGGACAGATTCTTCAAGGTAGGGGCTTTGCCGGATCATGGTGAGAATGTTTTCAGGGCTTGTCCATAAAGATGGTGAGAGGGCTGCCCCGCGGCTGAAAACATGGCCATAGGCACACAGGGCATAAACTGTCATGAGCCCGCCCATGGAAGAGCCCGCGATGAAAGTGGTTCCGCGCCCGGGAAGGGTTGGATAGCGGGAATCAATCAGGGGCTTGAGGTCATTTATGAGCCATTCCATTGTGGCCCGCCCTTTCCCGGTGATATGGCCAAGGCTTGGGTCATCAAATGAAAATGGACTGTACTCACGCAGCCGCCCGTGGTTGCGGGAATGGTTGCAGTCCACCGCAGCAATGATAAGAGGAGTGCGTGATTTCTGCATATATTCCAGCATGCCCCAGGATTTGCCGTATGTGGCATCTGTATCAAAAAAGACATTATGCCCGTCAAACATATACAGGACAGGAAACTTTTCACCGGGTTGTCTTTCATCAGGGAGATAGACATAGACCTTTCTTTTTTTTCTTGTTGCACCGTGTGGAAAAGGAACCCCAAAGGTCTCGATCATGTCCTCGTCTCCTTATGCTCTGTGTGTGGACAACACGGGAAGTGTAACACAAGCACGGAAGATGAACAAGGAACAGCAGGAAAGAAAAGCCAAGAAAAAACAGGATACACGGGACGTGTTCCTGTTTTGCCTGTAAAAGGCAGGAAAGCTGGTGGTCAGAAGTGAAAGGAAGCACCGGCAGAAGTGAGAGATGCAAAGAAGTGGGTATTGGAGTCCTTGGGAAGCTGGGCCTCTTCGAGCTCAGGAACAGTATCTTCATCTCCATCGATGTAGGAAGAAAGAGCCAGAGCGGCATCTTCAAGACGGGCGATCATCCCGCCATATCGGTAGGCGAGCATTTCCCAGCCCTGGGGCTTATAGTCCCTCATCCACTGTTCACGATGGGCAAGCATGAGGTCATGGTACTCGGCCTGAAGTACGGGCAGCCGTTCTTCAACAAAAGATGCAAGAATTTCACGCTTGCCGGTCTGCTTGCTCTTGAGGTAAGCCGCCTTCAGATCGCTCAGCAGGGTGGCTTTGTCAAAAGCGACCAGATAAACCAGGGAGAGATATTTTTTATCTGTGCCATCGGGAAGTGTGTCGATTTTCCGTTCTGCTTCGCCTAGGCCCGCAGCAAAATCGTCAAGGGAGACATGGCCGGGCGGGAGAAGAGGAAGCAGCGGATCGGCCCAGATCAGACCTTTTCCCCAGTCGCCCTGAGGGTAAAAGGCGTCACAGATCTCGGGATAGTCATAGGGGAGCCCTGTCAGGCACATTCCGGCTTTGCGCATTTCTTCTTCACTGACATCAGGCCCCTGCCAGCAGGACTCAGAAAACAGGGGCAGCATGAAGTCAGCAAGAACCGTGTTTGTTTCGTTCCCGTCATCGCCCCACTCGGTAATGATCACGGTGTCCACCATGTGGCGGGACGCAACCCGCAGACCAGGGACCATGGTCCGTATGGTTTTTCCGGCCTGGGGCACAAAACCGGACCAGGTCCAGTTCCCGCCGGCAAAAATAGCCTTCTGCCCCATGCGTTCATGCTCGGTGAGCATAGCATCATACATGGTTTCATCATCGTGGTAGTAATCCCAGTACACCATATCACAGGGCGGGAGGGAGGCAATGACAGAATCGGGGACACGGACGTCCTTGTCATAATATTCGTTATATTTGGAACCAAGGCGGAAGAACATATCGGACCACATCATGGGATGGAAGCCGTATTTCTGACAGATTTCTGTGACACGGTTCAGGTGGCGGGAAAGCAGTTCGAAACGGTCGACCATGCCATGTTTGAGCAGGTAATTGCCAAGCCCGACGCCATGCGCTTCATCCATACCGATATGAATGCGGTCCGTGGAGAAGGATTCTCGCAGGGAGCGTACCATGGCTTCAATGAGCTGATAAGTTTCTTCTTCATCAGCCATAAGGATGGTAGGCTGGTCTCTGAATTTGCCATTAGGGCCCCATCTTAGGAAGGTCCCTAGATGGGCAAGCGTCTGTACGCAGGGAATCAGCTCGACGCCGGATTCCCTGGCATAAGCGTCAATGTCTTTGAGTTCGCTTTGGGTGAAACGGCCGCGCATGGCGCCAAAAAGTGGGTACTCAGGCACCTCGTAGGTGTCCTCGGTATAAAGCATAAGCATGTTCATACCCAGTGTGGCGATTCTGTCGATGTAGGCTTTGACGCGTTCGGGGCGCAGGACAGCGTTCCTGGACATGTCAAGCATGGGGCCTACTGTCTTGAAATGCCTTGACTCATGGACATCAAGAGAATCTCGGTTCTCTTTGGTCATACGTGTCAGATGGAAAAAACCGCGGGCAATTGCAGTGGGTTCAGAAGCTTCAATACACGCCTTTCCGGAAGAGAACCGGACATGCAGGCCCTCTCCGTCTTTTACGCAGACATCAAAAGGCAGTTTTACCTGTGTTACGTGCTCTACCCGTTCACGGATCGTTTCAGGTGTGATCAAAACAAAACCTCCTTACTATGGTTGACGGTTCAGGTTTCAAAGGGTAATCCGATAAAATCAGCCATTGTGCTTACCAGGTCCCTGGCGTGAGCCAGGGTGTCGCTTTCTGCGAAGACCCTGACACGGGGCTCGGTTCCGGAAAAGCGTACAATGATCCAGGCACTGTCAAAGTAGATTTTACAGCCGTCCATATAGCTTATGTGATGAACTTTCATCCCAAAGTCAGGGATTTCTTTGCGGATCATGATGGTTTCATGTATGCTTTTGCGGTTTTCTTCGGTGAGCGCCCAGTCATATTCGGCCATGTGCATTTCACCGTATGTATCGTAAATCTCCTGGACGAGGGCCGAAAGGGGGCGTCCAGTGACACAGATCATTTCCACGAGCTGTGAAGCCGCATACAGTCCATCTTTGCCTGAAATATGACCGCGTACGGTCAGACCGCCGGAGGATTCACCGCCGATGAGGGCGTCATATTCGTCCATCCCTGATGAGATATATTTGAACCCGACAGGGACCTCAATGCATTTTTCACCGAAAGCCTGCGCAACCCTGTCCAGAAGGTGTGTTGTGGCAATGTTCCGGACCGCAGCACCGCGCCACCCCTTGTATTTGAGAAGGTAGTGATACAAAAGGACGAGGATCAGATTGGCTGAAACATACTTCCCTTTTTCATCAATGATACCCAGACGGTCCGCATCACCATCGGTTGCGATGCCGACGTCAGCGTGGTGGTCGCGTACTGCAGCCTGCAGGTCTCCCAGTGTTTCCGGGTTGGGAGCAGGAAGATGGCCGCCGAAAAACGCATCATGTCTGTCATTGATGACATCAATATCACAGCGTGCTGTATAAAGAATGGTCTGCAGACCCGCGAGGCTGACGCCGAACATCGGGTCAAGGACCACGCGCGGCCGGCGCTTGCGGATAGCCTCCATATTGATCTGGTTCATAATGGAATCAATGTAGGTATCGCGCGGATCGATAAATTCAATGATGTGCTGTGCACGTGCCTGTTCAAAGGGAATGGAGAGGATCTCATCTTCCTTGAGCAGGTTGGCTTCTTCACCAATAGGATCTGTAAACTCCAGCGTGGCATCTCTTCCGCCCTTTGTAAACAGTTTAATGCCATTGTAAATCGCAGGGTTGTGGCTGGCCGTGATCATGGCGCCATAGGGCAGCCCCATATGCTTGACGGTAAACATGATCTGGGGAGTAGGACAGGAGAGGTTCACAAAATAGGTTTTTACCCCCTCGCCCGCAAGCACTTCAGAGAACCAGATGGCACCTTCCCGGGAGAGGAAGCGGCGATCATAGCCGATGCACAGTCCTGAATCCTGCACGTGCTCACGCTTCATCCGGCGCGCAACCGCACAGGCGACACGGCGGATGTTGCTGCGGATGAATTCGTCCCCGATGATGGCACGCCATCCGCCTGTACCGAAACTGATCATATGAGTTACCTCCGCTCTGAGAGATTCTTAACCTGCAGGCATGATAAACCATCCTGTTAAAAAAGACAAGACAAGTTGAATAAAAACTGACAAATTCCGTTGTTTTACAACAAGACAAGTTTAATACAACTTGAAAAAGCCTGACCTTTTCACGGCCAGGCACGGGGATCAGAGTACGGTTGTGGTTTCAGAAAGGGGCTTGCGGTTTGCGTGATTAGCAAGAGGACCTGATGAAGGGGCGGGATATCCCAGGTCAAGGAGCATAACGGCCTGCTGGTTTTCAGGCAGCCCCAGGGCTTTTGCGATCTTTTCCGGGTCAAAGAAGTTGATCCAGCAGCTCTCAATGCCAAGGCTTGCGGCGCAGAGCATAAGATGTGTGGCGACAATGGCTGCGTCTTCCATGCCGGAGTCAAGCTTGCCGCCGGGATAGGTAAATACATTTTCTCTGTCGTAGGTGACCACTAAAACGGTCGGCGCATGGTACCTGCAGGGGGTGCATGCATCGACAGAAGCGAGAGCGGTTTCGGACTCGGCGATATAAATATGGGCTTCCTGCAGATTTTTGGCGGTCGGTGCAAGCCGGCCGGCTTCCAGGATCAGGTCCAGCTTTTCTTTCCCGATGGGACGGGTGTCAAAATTCTTACATGAATAACGTCGACGGGCAAGTTCAAGAAAATCCATACAGCTTCCTCCTTGTTATTCAGCTTTTGCAGGGTCCTCAATCATGCGGATGGACGTAATGACAGGCTGGTTTTCTTTAGCGACGGTGCCGTTTCTGTCCTCAACCGGTGTGTTTTCGCAGATGGCGTCGACAACTTCCATACCAGAAATGACTTTGCCAAAAGCAGCATAAGCCCCATCGAGATGGGGAGCATCCTGATGCATGATAAAAAACTGTGAGGAGGCACTGTCAGGGTCAGAGGAACGGGCCATGGAGAGAACGCCCCGGGTATGGAGGAGGTCATTGGCAAAACCATTTGATGAGAACTCTCCTCTGATCTTTTTGCTGCTGCCACCGGTTCCGTTCCCGTTGGGATCGCCGCCCTGGATCATAAAGCCCGGGATAATGCGGTGAAACGTGAGACCATCATAGAAACCGCTGTTGACAAGGTTCACAAAGTTCGTCACCGTGACAGGCGCGATATCTGCATACAGTTCGGCCTGAATGGTCCCGTAATCCTTGATATCGATCTGGGCGTACCAGGTTCCTGTGAGGGTTTCTGTGTTCTCTTCTGCGCCGGACAGCGCCAGGGAGCCTAAAGCTGCAGCGAGAAGGAGAAGGATCACAGCCAGGGGGAGAATGCCTTTTTTCTTAAGATGTTTCATAGTGTACCTTTATACAATGATTTTTATTTTGGCTCAGAAACAGGGGAAAAGGGGAAGTTCCGGGCTGATGATGGAACTTGCTGTGCCAGCACCCGCTTCTCAGAGGGTACAGGAACTGCCTTTGCAGCCAACAGGCTGCATGACGACGCGACGGATCAGGAAACCTTCCCCGAAGAGCACCGCTTTTCCCATATGGACACGGACAAAGCTTTCATCCGGGATGGCGAGAAGGTCTGCTTTTTCGCTGTCCGGAAATGTGATGTCTTCAAACAGCCGCTTTCCATCAAGCATGGAGCCGTAAGTCAGGTTGAAATGGGGAAGAATATGGACATGTGTCAATCCGAGCCCCGGAAGCCACCGCTGATAAAAGGGATCTGTACTTTCCCCGGGCAGTTCCGGCTGGGCATAGACGGGGTCCGAGGCGTTCATGGAACCTGCTGAAATGCCCATCAGGGTTCCGGGCCAGTTTTCAAGGGCATTCCTGAGACCGATGGAACGGAAAAAAGCGTTCTGGGTCCCGACGTGGCCGCCGCAAAGGAGGAGAAGCTGTGAGCAGCTCAGCAGATGCTAGAGATCATCCCTGTTGCGCTGGTCCAGCATGAGCGCGCAGGTGTGTAAAACCCGAGGCACGCATTCCGCGTTCAAAATCATCGCGCATCCGGTCGTTCAGCCCGGCCTGCCCGGGCCTGGCGGCCAGCATGAGCATGGTCGTGTCATTGGGGACATGTTCATGCAGCTGCTCAAGAAAGCCGTTGTCTGACCTGATGAGGAATGTGGCCTTCGTACCGGGCGGCGGGGGATACTGACAGGGGGGAACTGGTAAGAAAACAGAATGCTGGCGTAATATCACCTTCAAAGTTCCGGGATACGATGCATTATAAAGATACCTCCGGCAAATTGCAATGCCAACAGGGGCTGGGGATACGGCTCTTTTAAATTTGTCACTTCTGAGACGGAAACATCATAAAACAGACAATATTTTCTTGACAAGATTCAGATGTCAGATATAATTGCAATATGACTTGTACCGCCGGTGAGCAGGCGCTACATCTTTACAAAGAATTATAAGGAGGTTTCTTTTTCATGAAGAAGTTTATGGTTGTTCTTCTGGCTGTTTCCCTTATGCTGTCAATGATGGCGCCTGCTTTTGCTGAGAAAGCAGAAGGCTGGAACAATGTCAATGCAGAAGGTTACACATTCCCTGATTATTCCGGCAAAAAAATGACGATTATGTGGTGGGGCTCTGACACACGTGCCCAGATGACCATCCAGATGATCGAACTGTATGAAAAGCTGACAGGTCTGGATATTGAATACGAGTATTATGATGGCGGCAGCTATTGGACCCAGTTCCAGGCCAAGATGGCTGCAGACGCACTTCCGGACGTGTTCCAGATGGGCAATAACTGGCTGACCTATTATGATACCATTTATCCGCTCAACGACCTGATTGCTGACGGCACCATTGACACCACATCAATCAGCCAGGCAATGCTTGCCACAACGATCAACCAGGCCAATGGCGATGTCACTGGCATGTCCAATGGCACAAATGCCCGCTGCTTTGCTTACAATCCTGCAATCTTTGATGAGTGCGGCGTGCCCTATCCTACCGATAACTGGACCTGGGACGATTTTGCAGCAGCCTGCCGTACGATCCATGAGAAGACCGGCAATCCTGCTGTGACGACCCTTGAATACAATTCTCTGGCCTATTCCACAGTCACCCAGTGGAAGGAAGGCTACAACTTCTACAGCATGGATGGGACCAGCTTTGCTTTTAACGGTGACACAGCGCCTATCGCCTATATTTTTGATCTCCTTACCACGCTGCAGAAAGAAGGATGCATTGCTGACTACGGTATCCAGAATGAGATCGGCACCAATGTTGAAGCTGACTGGATTGCCTATGGCGATGCAGCGATCATGATGCTTTCATCCAACCAGTTCCAGGCCCTGTCCAATGCGGCCAAGGAAAACGGCATCACCCTGAACTTGTGCACCATCCCGCGTGTTTATCCGGATGGACAGAGCGGCATGGTCGTCCGTTCTTCTCAGGAAATGTGCATTTACTCCAAGACCGAGAACAAGGAAATTGCCGCCAACTTCATCAACTTCTTTGTCAACAGCATTGAAGCGAACAAGATCCTTAACTGCGAGCGCGGCGTTTCCATCAACAGTGATGTATTGGCCGCTCTGAAGGCTGACACGGAAAAGACGGATGAAGTGACCAGCAAAATCTATACCATCATCGACCTGATCGGTTCGTTCCCGGATGCCGCCAACTCCAGCCCTGCTGAGCCGGCAGCCAACGAAGAGATTTCCGACAGTCTGAAGAAGACCTATTTCCAGGGGCTTGCGGCAGGCAACTTTGAAAGTGCACAGGATGCTGCTGACAAGTTCTGGGCAGAAGCTCAGACAATCTGGGCCAAGTACGAGAATCAATAAGCGATTGTTTTGAACTTCATGC
>CAMNGW010000129.1 GCA_946538615.1 uncultured Clostridia bacterium | reverse complement strand
GCAGAATCAATTATATTGCCAAGAATTTCAGTCCTGAAGAGCTTTGCCGCACCATATCCCAGCATATTGGCGTTAAAGTGGAAAAATATCTGCTTTTCGATTTCAGCCAGATCCAGGACATCATAGACTATCTCGGCGGTGTTGATATTACCATTAACGCTGAGGAATGTTCCTATCTGCAGCGTTATGCCATTCATAAAAATGCTACCCAGCCTGTGCTGCGCGGTGCGGGAACCTATCATTTCAACGGCCATGCCGCTGTGATTTACATGCGCATCCGCAAAGCCGGCGGCGGCGGTGATTTCATGCGCACACAACGCGTCCGCACTGTGCTTTCCACACTCGCTGACCATTGCAGAGATATCTCTTACGATGATGCCAAGTCCCTTGTTGACTCCGTACTGGAGCATACAACCATGACCAATATGAACCTTGACATGATGCTCACAGCCATGGATCAGGCCTATAACCTTCGCGACTGCACAATTGAAGAGCTGCGGATTCCCCCCGACGGTGCTGTCCATGCCATCACATATTTAGGTATGGCCACACAGGAGCTCGACTGGGTCAAATGCCGCGAAGCCATGAAGGATTATCTGGAGAACAGTTTTCTGGTCATGGACAATGATCAGGAAGCCAGTATCTTTGGTGAAGATGACACTTTCAGCGAATTTACTTTTAACAACGGTCTGACCCTGACAGATCCCATGGAGTAGATGCTAATGAAATGTCCAAATTGCGGTCAGTGGAACCGAGCTTCCATACCAAGATGTCTGCGCTGTGGTACTGTACTTGACAGTACACAGGACACACCCTCATGGAAAGAACAGCTCAGAGACGACAAAGCACCCCCCAGCTACATCCGGTTCGATCAGGACGGCCTTGATAATGACCAGCCTGATGCACGCGATGTGCTTGCTGATGAAATGCATCTTCTCAAAGAGCGCAAAGCCGAGGGCATCCAAAGACAGCGCCGTCTGAAAAACGATGTTGCGCGCAAGGAACCTGGCCCGGTCGTCAGGGTCATGGCACATGATTCTCAGGCTTCCTTTGATCGCGCCGGAGAAACGCACCAGACAGGCAGCCGGGTCTACTACCGGGAGCCGGATCTTGGCCCTGTTGATCTCCAGAGAGATGACCCTCTCTGGCGTGAAGCTGAAATCTACGGTACCCGCTTCCAGGCACCTGTCCATGAAGATCTGACGCACATTATTCCTGCCCGTACACGTAGGCTGCGCAAGCTGCTGAGAGTCCTTCTGGTCATGCTTATACTGGTTCTTGTTATCCTTGTCGGGTATTTTGGGTATCAGTATTATGCGATGCGCAGGCAGACCCTTAAAGAAGAAAACCAGGCTGTGGTTGTTGCTTCCATTTACAATGACCTGGCTGCGCACACTATTATGATTCCCGGTACAGACGGACAGCAGATTTATATCCGTGAACTGCATACCTCTTATACGGTAAACGGCGGCTTTGCAACCATAGAAGTGGCTGACCATGTATGGTACGATGCGCTCGAGGATTTTCTTGATGAGTCCATGGAAGTCAATTTGACGCCTTTTGTCAAAACTGCATCCGGACAGCAGCGCCCCCTGGATGTCATAACGTATACCATCGACATCCCAGAGAGCCCCATCAAGCTCCTCACGCCGGATGCGAACCGGGTTGAGGTGGCTTCCACGATGTATGCCATGCGTTTCCAGGTGCGCACTGGCTCAAAAGTCTACGTGAATGACATTGATGTCTCAGACACTGTCAATTCTGAAACAGGTGAATTCTCATACAATGCTACTGTACAGCCGATCGGTGACAATATTTTCAAGGTCCGCGTCAGGAGCCAGTACTGCCGGGAATCCACCATGACCGTTGTATTGTACCGTGAAGCTCAGGAAATTCCTCTTGACCTTGCAGCCGATACGTATACATCATATACGCTGGAATATATGACGATAAAATGCACCACGCTCCCTGGCGCTACGATTTCTATTGAGTCTCCTTTCACACAGGTGGATATTACCAATCTTGCATCAACGGGTGCTTTTTCCTTCGAAGCGCATTTTGACCATATCGGCTACAATACCGTTAAAATCCGTTCCTCTTTCCCGGGCCTTAAAGATTCGCTCATTGAGTATCAGGTTTACTATGTGCCTTCGGCCGATGTCTATACACCTAAAGCCTGGCCCCTTACTGCTGATGGCTATTCGGAACTTATTTCCAATATTCAGGTGAGGGCAGCGCGTACTCAGGTTTACCTGGTAACGGGCCATTTGGCCTACTTTGTATCGGAAAAGCCACAGATGGCTGTTTTCTACACCAGTCCCGATGAAAAGAGCCAACCCGTCATGGTCCAGAACTATTCCAGCCGTGACTGGGTCGAGGGACAGTACTACAGAATCTATGCCGATGCGTACTCAACCTACAGCGCTATGCCCTGGCTGTGTGCCAGATATACATATCTGAACTGAGGTGAATCATTTGAAGGATCTGATTATCATTGGCGGCGGCCCCGGCGCATGGAGCTGTGCCATGACAGCCATCAACCGTGGTCTGACATGTGCGGTTGTCACAACCGGAAAGCAGTTTTCCGGTCTGACCAAAGCTCATCTTGTAACCAATTATCCCGGGCTTCCCAACATTTCCGGGGAAGACCTGCTGGATAAAATGGAACAGCAGGCACGGGATATGGGGTGTGAAGTCATTTCTGGCAATGCCAGACAGATCATGCCCAACGGCAAGAACTATATGACACTTGTCGGAAACGACATTCTGGACTCACAGGCAATTTGTCTGGCGCTTGGTGCTTCCAGGCCAAAGCTTCTCCCCGGAGAAGACACCCTTCTTGGCCACGGTGTCAGCTGGTGCGGCACCTGTGACGGCATGTTTTACAGGAAAAAGCCAGTGGCTGTCCTGTCAGCCTGGAGCGGCGGCGTCGAAGATGCAGAGTTCCTTGCCGGCGTCTGCTCCTCTGTCGACTATTATGTACTTTCAAAACACGATCTTCCGCAGGATGAAAGGATCGTTATGCGTCCTGAACGTCCCCTCTCCCTCGAACCCTCTGAAAACGGGGTGCGCGTCAATTTTGATCAGGGCTCTGCTGAGTATTCTGGCGTCTTTGTTTTCCGTCCTGCAGTTGCGCCGTCTACCCTTCTCCCGGGTCTTGCTATTGACGGCAATGTCATTGCCGTCGACCGGCGCATGGCCACAAACCTTCCACATGTATATGCCTGCGGTGACTGCACCGGGCAGCCGCTTCAAATCGCCAAGGCAGTAGGCGAAGGCAATATTGCCGCCATATCCTGCGCTCAGGATCTCGCAGAAGCCAGGAAAGGGGAAAAGATGTGAGAGTCTTTCCACTTGTACTTTGTCTGTGCCTGCTTTTTCCTGTTCTCAGTTCTGCTGATCCTGTCACCCTCGGCCCCGCGCTGTATGGAACGGTATGCTGGCCCGAAGGAACCGACGAATCTTCAGCCTCTTATATTTACCGCTATTCCCTTCCCTCAGCTGTCGGGGACGATGACGCCAGCACAGGCATCAATGCCTGCTATACGTATTATCTTGACGATGCCATCGCGTTCACTGTCCCAATCAACGGGGAATCCCTGGAAAACCCTTCCCTTTCTTCTTTTACTGAAGTGGACAGTGAGGTAACCTGCAACAACGGTCTTTATTTCAGTGTCCTGCTCAAAATCCATTCCGTACTGGACGGGGAAGCTTACAATACTTATGCCGGCAACGTTTTTGCCTGTACCGGAAAGAAAGCAGGCCTGGTCATTACGCTCCCCTATCTTCTGGGCATTCTCAAAGAAGATGAGCAGGATGAATGGCTCAAGCAGCGCCAGACTGCTAAGGCAAATACCTGCATAAGGGAACTGCTCTGGGAGGAAATCGAATCACAGTCATCGGAAAGAAATTATCTGCCTGATATCTCTTACGATTTCTTCTCTGATATGTTCTATCCGGAGGAGGATTTCTACCTGGACCAGGATGGCAACCCTGTTTTCTTTGTTCAGCCTGGCATTCTGACTCCTCTGGAAGACGGTGTCCTTCTCTTTCCCCTCTCACTGGACCGTATCCTTGACGAAATGTAACGTGAAGTCATCATTTTCTTTTACTGCGATTTCTATTTTTAGGAGGAATGTCTTATGCAATCCATTTCTGTCACTCTTTCCAAGGAACTCAAACAGAAGCCGGCAGATGAAAGCAAGCTCGGATTTGGCCGCATTTTTACGGACCATATGTTCATCATGGACTATGATCCGGAAAACGGATGGCATGATGCCCGCATCGTACCTTATGGCAGTTTTTCCATGGACCCTGCCAGTGTCGTGCTGCATTACGGTCAGGCAATCTTTGAAGGAACGAAATGCTACAGGACAAAGGCTGGTTCGCTTCAATTGTTCCGTCCTTCCGCAAATATGGCCCGCATGAGCCGCAGTGCTGAACGAATGGGCATGCCTGCGCTTGACGAGGAACTTGCACTGGAAGGCCTCAAACAGCTTATCCGTATTGAAGCGGACTGGGTCCCCCATCAGGACGGCACAAGTCTGTATATCCGTCCGACCATGATCTCTACTGATGTTCAGCTCGGCGTCCACGCTTCAAAAACGTACCGTTTCTATATCATCTGCTCGCCGGTCGGCTCCTATTACAAGAACGGTCTGCAGCCTGTAAGCATTTACGTGGAAGACAAATATGTCCGTGCTGTGCGCGGCGGCACCGGCTTCACCAAATGTGCCGGCAACTATGCCGCTTCCATTCTCGCCGGTGAAATCGCTGAGAAAAAAGGCTACTCCCAGGTTCTCTGGCTCGATGGTGTCGAACAGAAGTATGTAGAAGAAGTCGGGTCCATGAATATGATGTTTGCCTATGGCAACAAGATTGTGACTCCGGCACTTAATGGTTCCATCCTTCCCGGTATTACCCGTGATTCCATTCTCACCCTGGCCCGCCAGCTGGGCTTTGAGACTGAAGAAAAGAAGATTGCTATACAGGAAGTTTTTGAAGATGGAAAAGCCGGCAGACTGACTGAAGCCTTTGGTACAGGAACAGCCGCTGTGATCTCCCCGGTCGGAGAGCTGCTCATGGAAAATGAGAAGCTTATTCTTCAGGATGGCAAGATTGGCCCTGTTGCACAGAAACTTTATGATACACTTACAGGAATCCAGTATGGACGCCTTCCCGATGAGAACGGATGGGTCGTCAAGCTCTGATCCTGTTAACGCCCAAGAAGGGCATCTGGATAAAACATGCTGAGAAAATATATACCTCGTTCCGCATCCTGGTTTGAACGCTCCATGAGCTATATTCAGTCTGAAAGCATCGATGACTGTGAAGCACTTATGAAAGAACATTCAGAGCTTCATCTCTTTGGTGGAAGTAAAGATGCCGATGCTGAAACACTCTGGCGCAAGTCATATGATGCGCTTGACCATCCCTATGCACCTGTTTTACATACCATCAAGGACCTGGAAAACCAGGTCCTTGAGCTTCTTGAAAACGAGTCCTATTTCTTATCTACCATTGAATATGGGCTTTTACAGCGTCTGCTTTCTCAGAAAGGCCATCTGCTGGTTCTCCGCTCAGGTGAAATCCCTGCATGTCTTTCCCTGATCCGCCGTCTGTGGTGTTACGCTTCGTTTCCACCAGATGGAAGCGTAGCCTTACATATGCCTGAATCCTTGCTCTTTGAGATCAGCCGCATCCTGACACAGCGCGGCTTTATTGAACACAGTTTTTTGCTGGGAGATTTTACTCAAGTCACTGATTCCATCCTGCTGTGGAAAGGAATCCTTCCTTTGTCGATTGCACTGTCAGAACTTGAAGAAGTTTTCTCTCCTATGCATGTACCAGAAACCATTTTCCGGCGTTTTTTATTGTCCAATTATGACTACACGGTCCACCAGGGAAATATTCTCCTTATTCATCCCGGCTTGGCTGAACCTTCAAAACTTTTCCCTCTTCTTAAAGATTATCCGAATGATATTTACAGTACAGATTTCGACAGTGTACTCAGTGAATGGGACACGCCAACAAAGCTTTCCCAGATGCTTATAGGGACCTGCCGGAGAGTGATGCGCAAAGATTACAATCCTCAGGATCTTGCGGCTGACCTGACGCTTCTTCGCAAACAAGGAGCACCTTATGAAGCTCTGGTCGACACCCTGAAAGCTTCTTCTGTCATGACCCCCTCCTCTGACATGCTCGACTGTATCAGACTGATCTGCCAATATGTACAGCCATGGCCTTATTTCTGTATTCCGGAGGGGAACTGATATGGCACTCAAACGTGTAACTTTGCCTTCATCCCTGCAAGGCCAGCGTGTTGATAATGTTGTCCGCCGCTACTTACCTGAACTGACTGACAGTGATATCAGGGCCATTTTTCAGCACAGGGATGTCAAACTCAACGGGGTACGTGTACGGGCAGATGTACGTGTGTGTGGCAATGAGGAACTTGCCATTTACTATATGCCTCCTTCCTCATCCCTGCAGATCGTTCATGAGGACAGCAATGTCCTGTTCCTGAATAAGCGTGCCGGCATTTCTGTAGAGTCTGATGAAGGTGGCGGCACCTCTCTTGAGGAACTTGTCAGACACTATGCAGGCACACAGGCACGTGCCTGTCACAGACTGGATAATCAGACCTGCGGTCTGATCCTTTTTGCGAAAAACGAATATGCCTATAATGTCTTAACTGATGTTTTTCGTGAACATACACTCGACAAGCGCTACATCTGCCTTGTCCGGGGCGCTATGAAGCCTCCCGAAGCCATCTGTCGCGCCTTTCTTCTCAAAGATGCGGATCTTGGAAAGGTTACGGTTCTGGACCATAATGTACCTGGTGCCAAGCCCATCACAACCGGCTATCGTACACTTTCTTATGATGAGCCTCTTTCACGTCTTGAAATTCAGCTGATCACCGGCAGGACGCATCAGATCCGGGCCCACCTTGCTGCTCTTGGGCACCCCCTTCTGGGCGATGATTTATACGGTGACCGCGCGCTCAACCGCCGTCTGCATGCACAGGGAAAGCTCATGCTGTGCTGTACATCTCTCACCCTGGATACAGGAGGAAAGCTTCCGGATCTTGATGGGAAAACTTTTTCGGTATCCTGTCCTTTTTAGAATAATCATGACGGGTAAATCAAAACTATGCAGAATCAGATTCAGCTCATTGCCATGGATATGGATGGGACGCTGCTCGCCCCGAATCCCGCACATATCACAGAGTACACCGCACAAGTCTTAAAGCAGGCCCAGGAAAGAGGCATTTTTCTCACCCTAGCCACCGGCCGCCTGATTGACGATGCCTCATTTTTTCTCAAAGATGCCGGACTCGATATGGGGATCATTGGCCTTAACGGGGGCTGCCAGACTGACAGGGCATTCGGTGAAGTAAAGGCCAGCTTCCATCTTTCTCTGGAAGTTTCTCAGGCTTTATATTCTCTGTTTGTTGATAAGAACCTGACGTTTGGGATCTTCTGTGACCAGGAACTGTATGTCCATCATGCTGACACGCTCCATCCGGTTTCTGATCATGTATGGGGCACATACATGACGCGGTCCGGAAGCCGGGTCCAGTTTTACCGCAACATCTTTCACGATTCCATTCTTGATCACGTCAGTAAATTCGTCGTCCTTGATCCCTGCGGTGAAAACTTCCTTCCAGCCCTCAAGAATGTGATTTTGCAGCAATTCCCAGACTTATCCATTTCAGCATCATGGGTTGACAACATTGAGATCAATCCGCCTGATGTGGATAAGGGAAAAGCTTTGTCCCTTATGGCCAGCCATCTTGGTGTGCCTATGTCCTCTGTCATGGCAATCGGGGACAATGTCAATGACGAGGCCATGCTGAGAGCAGCGGGCGTCAGTGTTGCCATGGGAAACGCTACCTCTCCTGTCTTACAAATGTGCGATTTCCGTACGCTTCCCCATACTCAGGATGGTGTTGCTGCGGCTGTGATGAGCCTTGCCCTGGGAATCCCTCAGGAAGGTGTAATTCCATTGTTGAGGTGACATATGAAGTACCATATTGATACCATTCCCGTTTGGGACAGCATGAAACTGAACGGGGAATGCTTTCTTTGTGCGCTCGCACGAAAAACAGAACTTGGAGAAGCTGAGCGCTACCTTGGCGCCTCGGTTATGGAACCTGACACACGCATTCAGGTCAATGAACTTGGCTTCTGCAGGAAACATCATGCTATGCTTTATGGCATGAGCAATCGGCTCGGTCATGCTCTGATGTTGGAAAGCCACACAGCAGTGACCAGAGATAAGATAAAAAAAGCCGCGGAATCGCTTAAGCATTCCGCGGCAGAGTATGCCAAGACACCGCTTGCCAGACTATCAAAAAATGGCCAGCGCCACCTGGAATCGATCCAGAAGACTGCAGACGAACTTGCTAAACTGTCTGAAAGCTGTGTAATGTGCAACAGTATTTCCGAAAATATGTCACGCTATCTCAAAACGTTTTTTCATCTTTACAAAAACGATTCAGAGTTCAGGGACCGTTTTGCATCTTCACTTGGTGTCTGTCTCCCCCATATGGCAGATCTGATCAAACAGGCAGCTGGAGAACTTTCCCCGAAGGAACTCGATACCTTTGTGCAGACTCTCACCAGTATGGAAGAAAAAAACATGGACCGTATTCAGGAGGATATTTCTTGGTTCATCAAGAAATTTGATTACCGGTTTCAGAATGAACCCTGGAAAAACAGCCGGGATGCGGTCCCCCGTACAGTTAATAAACTGCGCGGATGGTGCGTAGGTCCAGAACCCAATCCAGAGGAAAACTAAAATCATTGTTCTTTGCTGTAGCGTTCAAGATTGATCCCGGCTTCCGCGAGAAGCTCACGGCTGAACTCATCCGGGTAGCCTTCTTGATACACTATGCGGCTTATGCCTGCATTGATGATCATCTTTGCACAAATGGAGCATGGCTGGTGTGTACAATACAGCGTTGCACCATCTATGCTCACGCCCAGCTTCGCTGCCTGAATAATAGCATTCTGTTCAGCATGTGTTGCATAACAGACTTCAGACCGTGTACCGCTTGGGATACCCAGTTTTTCTCTGAGACAACCGCCGCGTTCTGCACAGGTTTTCAGGCCTGCAGGTGCTCCATTGTATCCGGTTGTCATAATGCGTTTGTTTTTGACAATGACACATCCGATTGCCCTTCCCGGCCTTGCGCAACTTGTCCATGTCGCAATCTGTCCTGCCATATCCATAAAACGCTTATCCCATTTATCCACTTGCGCACCTCCGTTTCAAATGCTGAAGCCATTCTATCGGCTTTTCAGAAACACGTCAATGCTCACATAAACCAGAACCCGCATAAGGTTGCAGTTCCTGCAAAAAACATTTCCATCCTTTGTTTTACCATCAGAAAAAAAATCATAAAAAATCGGTTTTTTTCACTTGACACAAGGATGTCTTTTCTGTAGAATAGCCGATGGTATTTAGAATCCGCCAGCCCCGGAAGCTATGTACACCAGCGAAAGCATGTGACCATCATGTGGACGCGACCCGTCATTATGCTCAAGGAGGAGTTTCCTTTGAAAACTTATATGCCGAAGGCTGCCGACGTAGAACGCAAATGGTACGTCGTAGATGCTGAGGGTCAGGTTTTCGGCCGTGTTGCCAGCCAGGTGGCCAATATCCTGCGCGGCAAGAACAAGCCGATCTACACCCCTAACACAGATACCGGT
>CAMNGW010000128.1 GCA_946538615.1 uncultured Clostridia bacterium | reverse complement strand
CCCAAGGAGGACATGCTAGGTGTCGATCTGGTGATTCCGGATGTAAGTTATTTAGTAGCCAAGAAGAAAAATGTACGCGGTTTTCTTCTTACACATGGACATGAGGATCATATTGGTGCTATCCCTTATGTTCTTCATCAGGTGGAAGCCCCGCTTTATGGTACGCGGCTGACTCTTGCTCTGGTGGACGTCAAACTCAAAGAACACCGCATCAATGGGGTCCGCATGCAGCCGGTCAGGCCGCGGGAAGTTGTTCAGCTTGGAAAATTCACTTGTCAGTTTATCCACGTGAGCCACTCTATTGCTGGTGCTTGTGCAATCGCTATTACTTGTCCAGAAGGTACAGTGATCTGTTCAGGCGATTTCAAGATCGACTATACTCCTATCGACGGGGAAGTCATGGATTTGCAGACGCTTGCTGCTTACGGTGAGCAGGGCGTACTGGCACTGCTGTGTGAAAGTACGAATGTCGAGAGGGCAGGTTTCACCATGAGTGAATACAAAGTGGGTGAAACCTTTGACAACATGTTCCGTGAGGCGAAAGGCCGCGTGATCGTTGCCATGTTCGCTTCGAACATTCACCGTATGCAAATGGTGATTGACAACGGCATCCGGTACGGACGGCGTGTGTGCTTTATCGGGCGCAGTATGGTGAATGTCAGCCGCGTGGCTATGGAAATAGGAGAACTGCGGATTCCCGATGAATGTATCATTGATGTGGATTCGATTGATGATTATGATGATTCAGAGATTCTGGTCATGACAACAGGCAGCCAGGGAGAGCCTATGGCAGGTTTGACAAGGATGGCTTTTGCTGAGCACCGGAAACTCCAGATTCGTCCTTCTGATATGGTCATCATCTCTGCAACCCCCATACCAGGCAATGAAAAGTTTATCAGCAGAGTCATCAATCAGCTTTACCGCTGCGGTGCCCAGGTGGTTTATTCTGCTATGGCAGAGGTTCATGTATCTGGTCATGCGTGCCAGGAAGAACTCAAATTGATGCACGCTTTGACTAAGCCGCGCTATTTTATCCCTGTGCACGGTGAGTACCGTATGCTTTGGCAGCATGCAGAGCTTGCCGAGAGAATGGGGATGGACAGACGGAACATTGTCATTCCTGAGATTGGACAGGTCATTGAAATGACCCATGATACCCTTGCCCTTGGGGAACAGATCCCTACCGGCGCCATTCTGGTTGATGGTCTTGGCGTAGGTGACGTGGGCAATGTGGTACTCAGAGACCGGAAACATCTCTCTGAAGATGGCCTGATCATTGTGGTCATGGCTATTGACAGGGACGAATGCAAGCTTGTATCGGGTCCGGATATTATCAGCCGTGGTTTCATTTATGTGCGTGAGAATGAAGATATCATTGATTCAACACGCGAAGTGGTCCGTCAGATTCTTGATTCTTCTGACTTGTCAGGAGAAAACTGGCCAGAGCTTAAAAATACCATCAAGGATGAACTTCACCGGTTCATCTTTGAACGGATCAAACGGAATCCTATGATTCTGCCTATCATTCTGGACATCTGATGCATAAATCGTTATACTGGGAACGCTTCGGCTTCCCAGTATTCTTTTGTCATAGTCTTTTTACAGGGGCAGAGGGAAGACGGAAAAATCCAACTTCGTTTAGTAGACGAGTGATGAAGAAAAGAGGTTTCCTATGGATTATTCTCAGGCTCATATTCTGGCACGGGCAATCCGTGAGAGTCAGGAATATAAGACATATCATGCTTTGAAAGATACGGTTTACGCAGATGCTACCCAGGCTGCACTGATTAAGGAGTATAAAAAGCTCCAGATCACGGTTCAGGTTGCTATGATGAGCGGCAAGCAGGCTGACGCAGAGGATATGCAGCGTTTTACAGCTCTCAATACGCTGCTGTTTTCAAAAAGTGAAGTCAGAGATTTTATGCTCGCTGAGATGCAGCTTCAGACGGCCGTGGCTGATATCATGAAAATTGTGACAGAAGCGGCAGACATTGACCTTGAGTTGCCCGGTATGGGGAACTGACGGGAGGTAGGCAGATTGCCCCGTTCAGGAAAACACAACTATACTTATCAGAGCATGCGGGATAAACGTGCCCATGGTTTTTACTGGTACAGTGTTCTGTGGCAGATCCTGCGGCCAATCCTCATTGCCCTAGCAAGTGCTCTTGTTGTAACAGGCATCTGCCTGGGAATATGGAACCGGATCGATGCGGCCTATCTTTCGCCGCCGGACCCGGAAAGCAGGGAAGAGGTTCCTTTTGCGGTTGAAAGCGGGCAGAGTCTGACACGGGTCGCCAGGAACCTTGAAGCGCAGGGACTTGTACGGTCCTCGACAGTTTTTAAATATTACTGCGATTTTGCCGGCTGGGGCCAGAAGATCCAGGCGGGCAATTATTCGCTTATGCCATCGATGACGATGGAGCAAATTGCGGACCAGCTTACCCGCGGGGATGGGAACCCACTTGTGCGCAACGTTACCATGATTCCCGGGTGGAGCGTGGAAGAACTTGCCGCCCGGCTGGTGCGGGACGGTGTGCTTGACAATGCGGATGAATTCTTGGCCCTTTGCCGCACTGGTACAGCGTTTTCGGATTATTATTATATTGCCGATATACTGGCATCACGCCGTGTTTCAGAGCGCAAATATGTGCTTGAAGGCTATCTGGCAGCCAACACCTACGAAATCTATACAAATGCAACAGCTGAGGATATTATCCGCAAGCTCCTTTCTCAGACAGAACGGGTCTTCCCGGCGGACGATCAGGACAGGGCAGAAGAACTGGGCTACTCCATGGATGAGATGCTTACACTGGCCAGTATGATTGAAAAAGAAGCAAAAGAGCACGACTTTGCAAAAGTATCTGCCGTGTTCCATAACAGACTGAAAGCAAAAATGAAACTGGAAAGTGACGTCACCGTACATTATGTGACCGGCGTGCGGAAAATGAAGCTGGCAAGTGATGATCTGTCTGTATCGAGTCCATACAACACGTATCAGAATGCAGGGCTTCCGGTGGGCCCGATCTGCTCACCCTCAAGGGCGGCAATTACAGCAGCACTGTACCCGGATGAAATGTATTTGGCGGAGAATTATCTGTATTTCTGTGCCAAGGATCCGGAAAGCGGTGAATTGTATTTTTCACGCACACTTGAGGAACATGAGCAGGCAGTTTCCGTTTATTCGCCGCTCTGGGCGGCTTATGATGAGGCACGGGGGATGTAACAGAGAATGAAAAAGCCCGAACTTTTATGCCCGGCAGGCGGCATGCAGCAGCTCCTGGCCGCGCTGCATTATGGTGCCGATGCGGTCTATGGCGGCATGCGGCATTACGGCCTAAGGGCGTTTGCGGGTAACTTTACTGCAGATGAATTAAAAGAAGCTGCAGCGCTATGTCACAAGGCAGGAGCCAAATTTTATGTGACGCTCAATATCTTTCCTTTCGATGATCAGATGGATGGACTGGTAGCCAGCGCAAAGGAAGCCCTTGCATGCGGTGTGGATGCCGCAATTGTCTCTGATCTGGGTGCCATTGTGACGCTCAGGCGTGAGGTCCCTGAGCTGAAGCTGCATGTGTCCACACAGGCAAGCACATGCAATTCTGCAGCCATTGCACACTATGCATCCCTTGGGTGCACGCGTGTGATACTTGCCCGCGAGGTTTCCCTTGAACGGATGCGCGGACTTATTGCAAACAGTGGGATCGAGCTGGAAACGTTTGTACATGGTGCAGCGTGCATGGCGTGGTCCGGGCGCTGTCTGCTTTCTGCTGAACTGGCTGGCAGGAGCGGAAACCAGGGAGAGTGCGCGCAATCGTGCCGCTGGCAATATGCGGTAATGGAGCAGAAACGTCCAGGTGAATACCTTCCGGTTTCAGAAGATGAAAATGGCACATACATTTTTTCTGCACGGGACCTGAACCTTATGCCATGCCTTCCGGACCTGGTGGATGCAGGAATCAGCAGTCTGAAAATTGAAGGCAGGATGAAAACGGAGTACTATACAGCCACTGTTACCCTGGCTTATCGCAGAGCGCTTGACCTGTATGTGAGCGAGGGAAGAGAGGCATTTGAAAAGGCAATGCCCGGTTTCCTGGAAGAACTGAACTGTGCATCGCACCGTCTCAGTGACACGGGGTTCCTTCTGGGCAGGCCCGAACATCCGGGAGGAGCAGAAGGTTTTCATCAGAGCCGGGAATATCTGGCCCGTGCATGCGCGGATGTTAAAGCGGGCGAGGAGGCCCGTTTTGTGCTGAAAAACCGTTTTTACCGCGGCGATACCCTTGAGCTCATGACGCAAAAAGGGATCGTGACTTTTGAGGCGCCTGCTCTGCGCATTGTGAAAACCGGAGAAACAGTGGATACCTGCGGTATTGCAGGTACAGAGGTTGCCATAACGACACCTTGTGACGTGCAGATCAACGATATGCTTCGCGGGAAGGTACGCAACCATCGAGAATAGAAAGGGAACAGAATGTCAGAACATACAGATCGGCTGTCGGATGCGGTTGTGCACAGACTGCCGGGGTATTATCGCCATTTGCGTGAAATGGAGAGGGAGGGCATAAGACAGGTCTCCTCTACAGAACTGGGCAGAAGGATGGGACAGACCCCTTCTCTGGTCCGACAGGACCTGAACAGTATAGGTGGGTTCGGAAGGCAAGGATATGGGTATGATGTCACTGTACTGAAAAATGGGATTGGCAATGTGCTGGGACTTAATCACAGCCACACGATGATTATTTTAGGTGCCGGAAGCATTGGTTCGGCAGTGGCACGTTATCCGAATTTTCTTGCTGAAGGCTTTACCACACTGGCCATGTTCGATACAGACCCGGCCAAGGTTGGGAACCGTGTCGGTGATCTGACCGTACAGAGCATGGAACAGCTTGGAGTTTTCCTCACCTCAAGAAAGGCGGATATCGCAGTCCTTGCCGTACCCGCTTACGCAGCAAAGGAAACAGCGGAACAGGTCGTGAAGCTGGGCGTACATGCTGTCTGGAATTTTGCTCCGGTCGACCTGGATTTTGAAAAAGATGATGTGACCGTTGTCAACGTGCACCTCAGCGAAAGCCTGCAAGTGCTTTCCTATCTATTAGAACAGAAGGAAAAGGGAGCAGGGTCATAACATGGATGATATGCGAAAAGGCGGAAGGCAGGAGAGAAAAAACAGAGAGAGGGCCGGCGTCGAACTTGAGGACGGGCGAAGACTGTACGGGACACAGTATGAAAGGCCACAATTGCCCGAACCCAGAGAGAAAAAGAAGCATACCATGCCCTATGCTGTTGTGTCTGTCTTTTGCCTGATACTGACAGCACTCATCTGGCTTATGCTTCTTCCTCAGTTCACGGGGCTGCGTTATACTTTTTTCCCGAATTATGCCTTTACCAATCAAGGTGTGATTGAGCTGAATGATGCGGTGCTGCACAATCACCTGACAGCCATACGTCAGACATTTACGGATCGGCTCTGTGAGGGCATTTACATAGACGGCTTTGATGTATCAGGACTCACCGTGGAAGAGGCCCGGAAGAAACTTCTTGATATTCCATCGGAACACGGGAGCGAGTTTGCCATCAGGGTGAGAGTGGGAGAAAAGAGCTATACGATCGACTCCTCGCAGGTCCCCATGACACGGGATACGGAGCAGCAGCTGATGCTGGCTTATGCACAGGGAAGAACGATTGAGAAAGGCGAAGGCACACCCGTACAGAGGCGTCTTGCGGAGATAACGGAGAGGAAAGAGAACCCCCTGCACCTCTCGACAACGCTTTCTTTTGATGCACGCTATATCAGGACGCTTACAGATGCCATCGCGGCTCAGACTGAAAAAAAGCCAGAGAATGCCTACGTTGCAGCTTTCGATGTATCGGCCCGGACCTTCCTTTTTGGAGATGATGTACCCGGGCTGCATCTGGACGCGGACAGACTGTACGCTTCTGTGATGGACTGCCTTGGCAGGGGTGATTATTACGGTGAGATAGCTGTGGAACCTGTATCTGTGATCGCGGATGTCACAAAGACAGAACTGATGAACAGTTTCCGGCAGATCTCGTCTTTTACCACATCAACCACCAATGATGCCAACCGGAACACGAATATCCGTCTGTCATGCGAGGCCATAAATGGCGTCATGGTCGGCCCGGGGGAAACTTTTTCTTTCAATCAGGCCACAGGGGAAAGGTCAAGCGCCAAAGGCTATAAGCCTGCCACGGCGATCTCTGGCGGACAGAATATCGAGGAGACCGGCGGCGGAGTCTGTCAGACAAGTTCTACCCTTTTTAATGCAGTGGCACGCGCTGACCTGGAGATTGTTACACGTTCACCGCATGCATGGCCGTCAAAATATGTGGAAAAAGGGATGGATGCCACTGTTGACTGGCCAGGGCTCGACTTCAGATTTAAGAACCAGACAGACTGGCCAGTCTATATTGTAGCCTCATATGCCAACCGAAAGGTGACTGTGGAAATCTATGGCATGAGTCTGGGAGATGGTACTAAAATTGACCTGGAGAGCAAAGTGACCCGGACGCTTGAAGCACCTGGCGGCATTAAAGAAGTGCGCAACGAAAAGCTGAAGCCCGGGACGCGCAAAACAACGGTCAAGGCACGTAAAGGATATGTCGTGGAGACATATCAGGTGTGGTACCAGAATAACAAAGAGATCAGAAGAGAACTTCTGTGTACAAGCACCTATAAAGCTTACCAGGAAACTGTAGAATACAATTAAAAAAACGCTGCTTTGTGCAGCGTTTTATTTAATATGCGGTTACATCCAGTCCATTAGGGATCGAGCGGAAGCTGCTGAAGGGGAGAAGAACCTGTACAACACGTCCGACGATCATGCTCCGGTCAATGGGTCCAATGGAACGTGAATCATTTGAGTTGTTGCGGTGGTCACCCATGACAAAATACTCATTTTCACCCAGTGTGGTCTCCGGATAGTAAGAGAGATGGCCGACGCGATAAGCGTCATTGATATAGGGCTCTTCATAGCGTTCGCCATTCACATAAAGATATCCATCGACAACCGCTACTGTATCTCCCGGGATACCGACGACACGCTTTACAAAGTTGGTCATGCCGCGGCCGGGATAACGGCAAATCACAACATCGAAACGTGAGGGATTGCCGAAGCAGGAAACCCTGCCCCCGAACCAGTCGAAGCTGGCATAACCGAGCTTGCTGACAAACATGACCTCACCGTCGGCAAGTGTATCATCCATGGAATGGCCATCCACTTTGATCGGTTCAAAGATGAATGTACGGATCACCAGTGCAATGGCGACGGCGGCAAGTATGGTAAGGATCCATTCGATGATTTCCTGGACAAGGGTCTTTTTCACTTTCTTATCTTTTTTGGATTGGATGGGTCCCTGTGTGGCATTCTCTGACATGATGCATCTGTCCTTTCGGCATTACTCAAGCGTTGAGCTTGGAAAGTTCTTCTTCAATGGTCCGCTTGGTAACGTAATTCAACGGTGAAAATCTGCCTTCAAGTGCAAGTTCGAGCCGTTCTTTTGCTTTGGCAGTGTCACCTGCTTCAAGATCATAGCGTGAGAGGAAATAGAGCGTATCAATCTGATTCTCTTTAAAATGGATGGCACGGTCAAAATAATCCCGCGCGCCGGCTTTATCGCGCCGGACACGGTAGTACCACTGCCCCATATTGTCAAGACAGATACTGTCCTCATCATCATATTCCAGAGCATCAGCAAGGAATTTCTCAGCGCGTTCTCTGTGCGCTTCATAAGCTTCTTTGGCAGGAACAGGCGCGCTGGGCAGCACGGGCTCATAGTCTTCTGTGGCAGTCTGTTTGGCCTGCTGGACAGCTTCCTCATATTTTGCCTGGTTCTGGGCATCGATGGCCGCAAAGTCGGGGAGCTTATCCGGATCAAACTTTTCCACATAGAGATAGCCCAACGTCTGATAAATCATGCCGCAGGGCATATGCTGGTGCCGTTTTTCCAGAAGGCTGATTCCCTTATCAATGGAGCCAAGGCGGAACATGCAGGCTGCATAATTGGTGAATAGCTGTGTCTTCTGCTCTTCGGTCAGTCCGGGAGCCTTTTCTGTCTTGCGCAGGACCTCACGTGCCCTTTCATAATCTCCGGAGCGGATGAGCAGTACGGAGTAGGAGAGAAGGTACCGCGGCGTGTCAAGACCGGAGTCAAAGGCTTCCTCATAGAGTTGTTTGGCCTCAGCTGTCTTTCCCTTGCTGTGAAGAGAATAGGCTTTCTGGGCCTTTATAGATGCCATAAATCCCATGTTCAGTTTCCTTTCCTTGATTGCCTTGCAATAAGGCGATCATAGCGGTATTGTAACGCATTTCGCATATCTTGTACAGAGGAAGACTCGAGCAGTGTGGGTTCTGCAAGCTGTACAAGGGCAAGACGGGTCATCTCAATGGCTTTGTCCAGATCATGTTCGACATGTTCATAGTGCTTGGCCAGAGCAAGGTATGGTTCGGCGCCCCCTTCTTTACGGGCGATCATATTCATATAGACTGTCTTGGCTGTTTCAGTGTCGCCCTCCCTGCGGTGTGAATGGGCAAGATGGAGCTGGGAATCGGCATGCATCCTTCCGTAAGGGACAAGACGATAGACCCGGCGGGCTTCCGGAGCATGCTTTTCTTTTTCGAGCGCATTGCCCATTGAGAACATATCTTCCTGATAAGAGATCTGTTCGGGATGGCTGTAATTGGTACAAATGTGGGAAAGAAGCGTCAGCATACTGGCAACATCCTGCTCATTGTGGGAAAGGACATCTTCCAGCAAGGAAAATTCTCCCGTTTTGAGGTAACGGAAGTATCTTTCAGGTGCTTCTGAGCCGGGCAGGTCGTCCGTACGGGGGAGGCCGAGGACCTCCGATTCGATCCGGGAAAGGCGGCACTGCTTCAGCCGGAGCTTATACAGCCGCCGTGCAATGTGAAGAAGATCGATATGCGGTTTATCTAGAATATCAGCTGAAAGCCGGTTCATGATAAACCGGGTGCGCAGGAGCGGCAAATCAAATGTTTTGCCGTTGAAGGTGCACAGTACATCTGCATCTGTCACGGCCTGTCTGACTTTTTCGAGCATGAAGCGCTCTTCCGGGTAATCCCGCATAACGTACTGTGTAACAGCGAACCCATCCCTGCAGATTTTTCCCAGGCCAATTTCAAAGGCTACTGTTCCGCTGCCGGAGCTCAGGCCAGTGGTTTCAGTATCCAGAAAAAGAATGTGCCGTACGTCCAGGGGATCGGGCATGTCCTCGTGCTGCATGAGCATGACGGCGCGTCGGGTGATGCATTCAAGCCCTGGAAACTCCGAGAGGGGATGGATGTGTGTCCGCTCCCAGCAGTCGACAAAACTGGGAACGGAAGGTTCCGGGTTATGTGGCTTATCTGCCGTGATAGCCTGGAGTTTTTGCAAAAGATTCAAGTCAATGCCCCCTGTTATTAGGCCATACGGCTGAGCAGCTCATGGAGGATATGAATTGAGGTTGCTTTTCCGTTTTCTCCAATTTCTCCGACTGGACCCACGCAGGACGGACATCCCTGCGGGCACCCGCAGGACCTCACGATATCCAGACATTTTTCCAGGAGCAGTTTTTGCATGGCATAAGCTTTCTGTGACAGTCCCACTCCGCCCGGATAATTGTCATAGATCAGAATGGTCGGTTTGTCAGTGATCGGGCTCTTTACCTGATAGACCACCACGACGTCCTGCGGTGAACACATGAGATAGAGAGGG
>CAMNGW010000127.1 GCA_946538615.1 uncultured Clostridia bacterium | reverse complement strand
CCTTCGAGAACTGTACTTCCCTGAAGAACATCATCATCCCTGACAGCGTGACAGGGATCGGCAGCTACGCCTTCAGCGGATGCAGTGTACTGACATCTGTCACCTTCGGCTCCGGCCTGGAGGCCATTGGTGACCATGCTTTCATAAACTGCGGAAGCCTCAGCGCTATCCGGCTGCCTGTGAATGTAAAAAGCATCGGTGAATATGCTTTCCACGGCTGCAGACAGGCAGAACGCATTGAGTTCCCTGAAGGTCTTGAAGCCATTGCGCCTTATACCTTTTATGAGTGTGATGCCGTGGAATCCCTCGACTTCCCCGACAGCCTCACAGACATAGGGCAGCGGGCTTTCGGCTCCTGTGACCGCCTCACATCCATTTCTTTCGGCAGCGGTCTGAAAACCATTGGCAGCTACGCTTTCGGCTGGTGCCCTGCACTGCGCAGCGTCGATGTCTTTCCGGAAGGCCTGGAAAGCATTGGTGATCATGCCTTTGGCGGTCCCCTTCAGGACATCATACTCCCTGATACTGTGACAGAAATCGGAGAATCCGCCTTCAATCTCACCGAAGTCAAAACCTTCCGCTGGAGCGCGGGCGTGGACACCATCCCCGATGGTTTCTTCCGCTCTTCTTCTGTCGAGCACATGATCATTCCGGAGGGCGTGACGGCTATCGGTACGTCCGGGGACAGAGAATATTCATTTGCCGGCGTTTTCTACGGCTGTACCAGTCTGAGAAACGTCTCCCTCCCCAGCACCCTCAGAACCATCTCGGGATACGCTTTCAACCACTGCAACAGCCTGACAAGGCTCAAACTTCCATCCGGTCTTGAACGCATACATGTACATGCCTTTGAAAGCTGTCCTGTTCTTGTCAGCGTTGTTATCCCGGATACAGTCAGTCAGATTGCTGACACTGCCTTCAATTCCTGTCCGGAACTTGTGCTGCAGGTCATACAGAACACCTACGGGGAACAATATGCTGTTTCCCATGGGATCGATCACGATTATGTTCTTTCCTCATACCAGTACCTGAGTGTCAGCCTTGATCCGGTTTGTCCTGTTGAACAGTACGCCGGATCAAAGCTGTGGCTCCTGCAGAACAATCAGGAAGTGGCCGTGGTGACACTGACAGGAGACAGGACCGCCTACGAATTTGCAGATATTGATCTGGGTGACCATTACTCAGTCAGACTGACAGGGCCCTATGGCGATGAATACGCCCGCCTTGATAACCTGTCACTGCACGAAAAAGAGAACGCATGTACCCTGCCCATCAGGACCATCATGTCCCGGGCAGCAATCAGGGTAATGGATGAGAACGGACAGGAAGTCACGGACCGCCTCTCTGTTCAGTGGCTCTCCGGTGACACCCAGATCTCTTCGGGAAATGAGATGGCAATGCTGCCGGAAGGGAAAACAGTCAGTGTCCATGTCACTTTGCCCAACTCCATGCTTCCCGTCTACCAGGAGCCTGAAGTCCAGCAATTTACAACGGGTACGGAGGATACATCCCTGTGCGTCACGCTCCAGCCGCACCCCCGCAAGACCCTTCAGGGGACAGTGGTCGATGCACAAACAGAACTGCCCCTCAGCAATGTACTGATCACCATTGAGCAGCCTGTCAAGGATAATTACGTCTATTACACAAACGTCAGAACCGACGGGAACGGGGCTTATGCCCTGGATCTGGCAGACATGCCGTTCAGCATGACGGCACGGAAAAACGGATATCAAGACTGCCGGGCCACTTCAGACGGAGTCATCCGTATAGAACCTCTGCAAGCGCCTGAGGTACAGCTTGATGTCACATGGCTGGTCTCAACCGGAAACGGTCCTGTGGAAGATGCTGTGAATGTCCCCAACCTGCGCGTATCCGCCATAGACGAAAACACGCATATGAACAGACAGGCCGTCCTTGACTATCCCCGTGTGCTCCTGCCTTCATGTGCTGTCGGGGACACTGTCCGTCTGACCATTTCCAGTTCCAGCCGTTCTTTTGCCCCCTGTACAGTTTCCATCAAACTGGAAAACGACGGGAACACGGCTGCGGTCACGCTCACACAGTATGGGACTGCCTGCATCAGCACATATAACAGCGCCAACACAAAAAATCTGGTCGCCATTTATGACAGCCAGGGCAAAATCGTAGCCTTCCAGCATGTAACAGCCGGTGAAGCTGTATTCCCGGCGCTCCCGGACGGGGAGTACACCGCTCTGCTGATGGGCGCCCATTCCCTTTTCCGCTGTACGCCAACGCTGGCTATGATGGGGGACCTTGGTTTTCAGCAGCACACCGATTATATTTTACAGCCCTTTACAACAGTATCCGGCCATACAGTCTCCGTGACCAGTCAGGAAACCATTCCCGCACTGCAGACTGACCTGCTGAGCTGTATTACCAATGAGGATGTGACTTTCAACAAATCTTCCACCATTATCGGGAGCTATCTCACTTTGCGCGTTTCGGCGAAACTGCTGGAAGAGTATGAAGATGCTGAAAACCTGACCTGGCTGATTGACCTTCCGGAAAGCTGCCATTATGTTGATGGCACTGCCATGCTCGGCAGGACGCTTGTCGGCTGCGTGAAAAACAGCGACGGGCTGTATGAAATCAGTGCGGAAAATATACAGGATCTCTTAAGACTGTGCGTGTCCCCTCTTGCTGAAGGGTCCTGTGAGGTAAACGTGTTCCTCCGTTTTTCCAGAAACGGAAAGACCTTCACCCAGCCTGTGGGTTCCGCACAGTGTGAAGCAAAGGGCCTGACTTTCTATGCCCCTGCTTCCACGGCCAAAACAGAGATCCAGCTTCACGGCACGGCAAATTCCCGGGCAATGATCTATATCTACAGCGGCAGCCGCCTGATTGGCCAGACCCAGGCTAAGGGCACAGGTGACTGGAGCACCGACGTAACCCTCCAGACCGGCAGCTATACATCCTATCACGCCCTTCATGTGGAAGCCCAGAGCGCAGATGACCCAAGTCTTGTGGTCTCCTCCACTGCGCAGCTGGTGCGCTACTCGCCCGACGCGATCCAGCTGATGTCTGTGACCATGGTGAATACGGCCCACCCTGCGAACAGTGGAGAGCCCCGGGAATATGAAACCGTATTTGACTATACCGGCGGCGAGAAGACCCTTGCCTATTACCGCTATTGGCCTTTGTTCCCCGATTTTACCTTCCTGATCAGACTGTCGGACAACAGTCCCGAGAGGGTCTCCAGTGTGCTTCTGAATATCAGACTGTCCAACGGCACACGCATCCAGAGGAAAGCTGTCTATTCCAGTACGCAGGACAGATGGATCGTCACAGAGAGGTTCTCGGATTCATCCGCCCTGCCCGTACAGATCGGACTGCAGTATACGGCGGACAAAGAGATTATCTCAGAGGAAATACAGTGGGACATGGAAGCCATTGCGCAGCAGGTCCATACTGTCCAGTATGAAAACAGGGCTGAGTACACAGTAAAAAATGACGACGGGTACGATCTGGCAACAACCACCGTGTCCGTGGAGACAATGACAAGCGAAGAATGGGAAAACATGGTCAACGAGTACAGCTTTGTCCTGTACGATACAGACAAGAACACCCGGTACTACTCCTATACCAAAGGCAGTGACGGATTCGATGAGACCCGATACGTCGCCATGGTCCAGGACCATGAGGCAACTCTGGTCATGGAGAAAGTCAGTTCCCCGGTCCTCGACGGCGGCCAACAATTCTTTAAGCAGATGAACACGCCGGATGTCAACAACCTGATCGACGGCTTCAATCAGTCCCTGGACCAGCCTGACAATGTGCCATCCACAGCGGCCAATTGCTTCCCCTACAGTACAGAGAATGCGGACCGCCTCAAAGGGCTTTATGATGCGGCTTATGACAAATTGAAAGAATTATGCGGCGATCAGGCAGATGATGTACTTGAGGCCATGGAAATTGCCGGGAATCTCAATGGTACGATGAAAAATATCAAAGACTTGATGGCTCATAAGGTAGATTTGAGCCCGGGTGTTGACTTTGACACAATCATAGATACATTAGACGGTATAGCAAAGTGCGCGGACCTGTTTGACAATGTCAGGAACTCTTCCCTGACACCCGATCAGAAAAACGCCATGTATGCCAGCGGCACTGCCGGTATTGCTCTCACCGCCGCCACTTCTGTGGCATCAGGCTTTGTCTCTCAGGGAGCGGAAGCCGCAAAAGGCCTGACGGTGATCAACAACGGTATCATCGACGGCTACCTGAAGGTCCGCTTAAACATGTCCCATGATGATGCTGAGATCCAAAGGCTGATTGACAGGCTCAACGACAACCGCGCAGCATATGAGCAGAAGATGGAGAATTACAACAACAATGTTCAGAAATATCTGGACAAGCTGAACCAGATCCCTGACCGCTTCTTTAATTACCTTGGGGATTTCACGCGCAGGAACGGAAACTTCTGCGAACCGGGCATTGACAGCGATAAGAAAATCCCTGAGCTGGACCCTTCGGGCATTGTCTATGAATCTGTACCCGGGAACGTTCTCTCCGGCGTGAAGGCGACCTGTATTGAGCTGGTCACAGAGTACGATATCTATGGCGAGCCCTATACCTATGAGCGGGACTGGGACGCAGCCGAATTCGATCAGATCAACCCGCAGTATACGGATGTGGACGGATCCTACGGCTGGGACGTTCCCAGCGGTACCTGGCGGGTACGGTATGAAAAAGAGGGCTATGAAACCGCCTACAGCGACTGGATGGTTGTCCCGCCCCCGCATTTCGATGTGAATATCTCCCTGATCTCATATGAAGCACCCCGTGTCACGCAGACGCTGGTGTATCCGGACCACGTGGATGTTCTCTTCTCCAAGTACATGAGAACCGGTTCTCTTGGCGATAACATGGCCCTGGTCATTGTAAACGGCGGGATTGCCTCCGGTACCTGGACCTGGCAGGATGAGGAGGATGACCCTGCGGACCCCGCCGGGAAACTTTCCATGCACCTTTTGTTCACGCCAGACCAGCCCATTGCGGGAGACGCCCGTGTGCGCGTCCAGATTTCTTCCCAATTGTCCAGCTACGCCGGCACAGCCATGCAGGAAGAGTACAGCATGGCCTTCGGTGTGACGCCATTGATTGAATCCCTCAGTGTGCCAGACACCCTTGAACTTGCCTACGGTGAGACACAGAGTGTGACCATACAGGCTGTACCCGGACCTGAGGCGGCCGGCATGCTGGTACGCGCCGTACCGGTATCTGCCGTCATGCTGGGCACGGACCATGAAGTGCTCACCCTCGATGAGAACGGCTGCGCCACTATCGCCCTGACCGGCAAGGTGTCCGGCTCCACGCTGTGCCAGTTCTTCCTGGAAGGCACAGAGATCTCAGCTGCTGTATCTGTCACAGTCAGCATGCCTGAGCCCGAGGTTGTGCAGGTGCAGACGCCCACGCCGTCCGTTCCCACCGGCTCCGTTGTCCCTTATGGCACAGCTGTCGCCCTCCAGAGCGAGACCCCTGCGGCGCTCATCTATTATTCCATTGATTTTGTGGACGGCACAAGTGCCGGAACGGCTCTTTATACCGAGCCTGTCGTGCTGCGCAAATGTGCAGCCATGCATGTTACGGCAAAGAAGGCAGGCATGGAGGACAGCGAAACGGTCACATACTATTACAGGCTTGACGGCAATCCGCTTGTGGACCGGACACTGGACCTCACATGGACAGACTGGGCCGGCTCCGGCCTGTCGATGAACCTGCCGGAGGTCAACGGCCTGCCCGGCGTAGAACTGCAGTGGGTATCCGCGGATGATTCTGTTGCTTCCATCGAAGACGGGCGCATCACACTGAATGGCACAGGCGAAACAGAAATCGAGGCCAGGGACGACTGGTACGTTGTCGGCCACTTCGCGCTGCGCGTACAGAAAGCGGAAACCTCCCTCGTACTGCCCTCAGGGCTCCGGGTCATTGATGAACAGGCATTCTGCGGGAACACTTCCGTGTGCGCTGTCAGGATTCCCGACGGGACACGTGAAATCGAAAACGGAGCCTTTATGGATTGTACAGCTCTCCGCGCCGTTTATATCCCAGCCTCCGTCACCTACATTGGCACAGATGCCTTCAGCGGGTGCCACGAAAGCCTCTGTCTCATGAGCCTTTCCGGAAGCGCTGCCGAAATCTACGCCAATAAATGGGGTCTTCCGTTCCTGACCGTAGGTCAGTAACGCGAGGCACAAAATAAAGAGGAACGCCTTCCCTGACATCAGGGGAGGCGTTCCTCTTTTCAAGTCTGCCTTACAGCTTACTTGGCCTGGGCATCCTGTGCAGCAGATGCACCTGCTCTGCGTCCCATGGTGGAATACAGGGACAGGGAGGCAGCCAGGATATAGTTCTCATTGTAGTAGTACCTGTTGCTCATTTCGCCTGCAGCATAAAGGCCCGGAATGACGGTGCCGTCCTGACGGGTGACACGGCCATCTTCGGTTGTCGTGATGCCGCCGGCAGAGCCAAAGGTGGTAGGATACACTTTGACAGCGTAGAAAGGCGCCTTTTCAATCGCTTTGAGGAAAGCGGCGGGCTTGCCGAAAGCTTTGTCCTCGCCGGCCGCAGCAGCAGCGTTATACTCTGCCACAGTCTCAGCAAGCTTTGCGGAATAGACATGCATGTTCAGGGCCAGTTCCTCAACGGTTTCGCCCTTGGCAACCACGCCGTCCGCTGCACCGGCTTCCAGCACGGCAGCAGCAGCTTCGTCGGAAGAGTCAAAGATGTACCAGAAGGGGGCATTGCCGTCCTGAATCATGTCAGAGGCTGTGTAGTCCATGGTGTCCCATCCGGCGCTGGCAGCCTCGTTGCCGAAGCGGACGCCGTTGGCGTTCACGCCAAGCTGGCCATAGATCGCAAGACTGCCGCTGTCTTTCAGGGCCGGGTCAAAGGTTGTGCCAAACAGCGGGGTCGCAAACACGTCAAAGGTGCCTGCGCCGACAGCAAGCGCCATGAGGAAGCCGTCTCCGGTATGGCCCACAGCGCTGGTGGGGACCAGGCCCGCACGATGGAGCTTGGGGCTGTACTTGGCAACAAGGTCCTCGTTCTGGGAAATGCCGCCGGTGGTGAGGATCACGGACTTTGCCTCAAAGGTGATCACACTGTCGGCTGTCTCCGCCTTCGCGCCCACAACGGCACCCTCTGCATCTGTGATCAGTTCAGTACCTTTGCATTCGGTGATCAGCTTGATGCCCATCTCCTCGGCACGGGCAGCTTCCATCTGGATCAGGCCTGAGCCGCCGCCATTGGCAAGGGCCATGGGATAGGTGCTTGAGCCTGCGTAAGGCACTGCATCAAACTGGATGTTGTTGGCAACCAGCCAGTCCACCGTCTTGCCGGAATCGGCCAGGACGCTTGAGAGACGGTCATAATCCGGATAGCCGCTCTCCACGCCGCTCACTGCCATATGTTCTTTCCAGTAGGCCAGAACAGCATCCAGATTGTCGCTCTCCAGACGGTTATCTGCAAACAGCTCGGAATCAACGCACACCAGGATGCCGCCCGCCAGATTGGTGGTGCCGCCCACGATGGGCATTTTCTCGATCATGGTCACTTCCATGCCGGCTTCTCTGGCAGACAGGGCAGCGGCGTAGCCCGCAACACCAGCGCCAATGACCAGCACGTCCGTGCTCATGGTCTCTTCCTTCTTTTCTGCGGCCTCCTGAGCCTCAGCGGCGCCCTTATAGGCTTCCGGGTCAAGGCCCGCAGCTGTCAGAGCAGCGGCTGCCGCTTCCAGAATACCGTTGCTGGTGAGCGTTGCACCGGCTACCGTATCCACAGCAAGGCTGTTTTTCTCCACAATCAGACCAGGCATGGTCTGCAGGGCAGGGTCGCAGATCCCGGCGTCATCGGTGCATGCGGTCACTGTAACATCCGTGATCGTCCCGGCATCGTTGACTGTGACAGCCACTTCAATGGATCCTTCTCCATTCTTGCCGGTGCCTTTGCCAGTGCCTGTAACATCCGCCATGGCCGGCAAAACGGCCATCAGCATGCAAAGACACAGCATCAGGGACAGAACTCTTTTCATTTTCCATTCTCTCCTTTTTTATTATCTTTGCCCTTGGGCATCCACGCTTTTTTAACACACTCCGTGCCTGCCGTCAAGCTGTTTCTCCCGGGCCGCCCTGAAGGGCCCAATCAGAAGAGAAGTGCGGACGAGCCGGGCAATGGTTAACAGGAATGCAGCCATCGGATATGCCAATTCCTCTGGTCAGACCACTGCTTCTATCATGGTATAGTGTTTGAAATGGATCTCCTGTATCCCTGCTTTTTTAGGTTCCGAATGGAAGAAACGTTATCAGCACCAGATGCCCAGGAATCAAAAAAACTCCGGAATCCGGAGTTTTTCTGGTTCAGCCTTTGAGGTAATCAAGGTTTTTACGGATAAAATCACAGCGCTGTCTGACGCATTCTACGCTCCTGTAGGGGTCCCTGGGCGTATGGAACACATAATCCGTGAGCTGTCCGATGGTGGTTGTCGCGACATGCAGACGGGTATCGGATGAAGCATAGTAGATATAGACATCCCCTGTGTCCGTCGCAATCGCGCCATTGGTGAAGACCACATTGGACACATCGCCGATACGTTCATGTCCGAGAGGTACAATCAGGAAACCGCCGGGCTCGGCTATCACCTCAGAAGGATCGTCAAGGGACGTCGCAAAGGCGTAGATCACATAGCGCAGGCCGTCTGCTGTGTTCCTCACGCCGTGGGCAATATGGATCCATCCCTTGTCTGTCCAGATCGGGACTGCACCGGCTCCGTTTTTGCTCTCAGTGATGGTATGGTACCGCCTGATGCTTGTCATCTTTTCTTCGTCAATCACCGCGTGGGTGATGTCATCGCACAGGCCGAACCCTATGCCCCCGCCGCTGCCGGTCTCAATGAAGTCATCCATAGGACGGGTATAGAAAGCATACTTCCCTTTCACAAACCGGGGGTGCAGCGCCACATTGCGCTGCTGGGGACTGCGCAGCGTTTTCAGGTTGGGGAGACGCTCCCAGGTCTTCAGGTCGTGGGTGCGTACGATCCCTGCCTCGGCAACAGCCGCAGACAGGTCCTTATTATTGACATCCTTGCTTTCCGAGCAGAACACGCCGTAGATCCATCCATCCTCATGCTGGGTCAGGCGCATATCGTACACATTGGTCTCCTCCGGGCACACGTCATCAAGGAGCACCGGATAGTCCCAGAAACGGAACCCGTCCACGCCGCTATCGGACTGGGCAACGGCAAAAAAGCTCTTGCGGTCGTTCCCCTCGACGCGGGCCACCAGGGTGAACTTCCCGTCCAGCATCAGGGCACCGCTGTTGAAAACAGCATTGACGCCAAGGCGCTGCATCATGTACGGGTTGGTCTCAGGATCAGGGTCATACATCCAGAACGGCGGGATGTGTTCCCGTGTCAGTACCGGGTACTCCCAGCGGTCATAGATGCCGTTGTAGAAATGCTGATTCTTCCGGTTCGGCCGCTGAATCAGAGATTCATAAGCGGCGTTCAGTTCCTTATAGGTCTTCATCCCCAAGCCTCCTCATGATTTCAAACGTCATTCTTCCGTTGTGGTACGGGCATTTCCACGGTTCCACAATCGGCTTTGGATCCGGTGTCCCGTCCGGGCGCGTGGACCAGAACCATTCTGAGCCCTCGCGCTGGTCCGTCACATAGTCCCGGATAAACGCCCACTGGTGTTTCACCGCATCGAGGTACTTCTCTTCTCCCGTCT
>CAMNGW010000126.1 GCA_946538615.1 uncultured Clostridia bacterium | reverse complement strand
CTACCCGATTCTTAATACCCCATGTGTTTTACCAACAATTTGTATTCACACCCAAACAAAAATCTTCATTTGACACCCGGATAAGTTGGTGCTATATATTTGCTCACGGTTCAGATTATTTTGACATAATCGCCTGTGCCAGAAGTTGAAGGAACTGTCATACAGGAAGGGAGGACTGGCTCATGCATTCTGCAACCCAGACAATTTACGACTACTTTCTCCAAAACAATATCCGTTGCCGTGCAGAGGAGAATGACACACTGAGTTTTGTTGAGGCTGGCTTCTCCGGAAAGAACGTCACTAACCTTGTTGTCCGTTTCCTCAGTGCGGATGAAGATTTTGACGTGGCTGTCCGCACTGCCCCGATCGCCCGCGTACCGGAGGAACGCAAGGATACGGTTCTCCAGGTTCTCAACGAGTGCAATCTGACGTACCGTTATGTCAAATTTGCCATGAACAGCGAAAGGGACATTCTGGCCTTTTTCGATTTTCCTGTGAAGACCAGCACCGAAAACCTCGGTCCTGTTGCACGCGAAATTTTTATCCGTTTCATGCAAATCATTGACAAGTGCTATCCTGATATTATGAAAGCGATTTTTGCAGAATTTGTTCTGTGACGCACGTACCCAGAAAACGGCCCGGGCAACGGGCTGTTTTCTTTTTTCCCTTCTTATTCTATAATATCCGCACCAATACTCATATACCGGAGGGACTCCCGTGGATTCATCCCAACGTTTTCAGTATGGCCAAAAAGCCTCCCGTCTTGGCCTGATTGTCAATTTGTTTTTGTTTCTTATCAAGCTTGCTGTTGGATTTGTCAGCCATTCTGTCTCGGTGATTGCCGATGCCTTCAACAATCTCTCGGATTCCCTGTCTTCCCTTGTAAGCTTTCTTTCAATCCGCATTTCTGCCAAGCCAGCCGATCAGGGCCATCCTTACGGCCATGGCAGGATGGAGTACCTTGCTTCCTTTATCGTTTCCATTCTGATCCTTCTGATGGGGATAGAGCTCCTGCGCTCATCCATAGGCAGACTTTTTGAACCTGAAGATGTGCATGTCACGGCAGTCACATGCTTCATGCTCGTTCTTTCTATCCTTGTCAAGATTTTTCTTTTTTCCTATTACCGCCATATCGGTCTTATGGCAGAACTCGGTGTTCTTCTTGTCTCAGCCAAAGATTCCCTTTTTGACTGTCTGTCCACAGGGATCACGCTCCTTGCTCTGCTTCTTAACCATCTCCTGCCCTTTGATCTTGACGCCTTTGCCGGCATCCTCCTGTCCGTAATGATTATTTCTACCGGGCTGCGCCTCATCCGTGAGGCTTCCACACCCCTTCTTGGGCAGAAACCGGACGCCCTTTATGCTGAAGACCTGAAAAAATTATGCACAGCGGACCCTCACGTCCTGGCAGTCCATGATCTTCAGCTCCACGACTATGGCTATCATCAGGCTATGGGCTCCATGCATATCGAGCTGCCTGATGATCTGACTTTCCGCCAGGCACATGAGATTGCTGACCGTCTTGAGCAGCAGGCCATGGACCGTTTCGGCGTCAATCTGGTGATTCACACCGACCCGATTGATATCCACTCCAGAATGCGTGAAAAACTTTTACAGGATATCACTGCGGACCTCGAAGGCACCGGTTGCTCCCTGCATGATTTCCAGCTGAACCTCTCCGCTTCGCCTTACCGGCTGTCATTTGACCTTCTGGTTCCATACACCACAGACGCACAGGAAACAGAGCATCTGAAAGACACGCTGCTCAGCCATCTGAAGCAGAACTATGACGTAGAATGCATGATTCATATTGACAGAGGCTAAAAATGGTACCCGTTCCAGGAACAGCATTGGCTCCGTGCTGCTCTCGGAACGAGTACCATTTTACGTATCACAGCTTCCCGCTTATTGCTGAACGGCTGTCTCCACAAAGTCCAGATCGCTCAGGAAATCAATCACCATCTGAATCTGATCCTCTGTGAGCTCCTGATTCTCAGCTTCTGCACCGGGAATAAGTACAATCTCAACCTCATAGCCTTTATAGATTGTATAAAAATCCACAAAGCTGACGCCATCCTCAATTTCCTTGACCATCATCAGTTTTGTTCCATGGGCCGTCTCCCGATAGCTGATATCAACCTCGTTCTCTTCCCGGAAGGTAGCCTCAATCTTTTCAAGGCTTTCTTCATCAAGGTCATTGAGACGTCCGACTTCTGCGAGAAGATCATCGAAAGCGATGGAAATATACATCATCGGCTTCTGGCTGTTTTCAGTGGACAGAACGCCTGTGTACTGCATTTCGGTGTTGTCAATCTCACTGAGCGTGTATGCTTCAGGCAGGCTGCAGTGCAGTTCGAACATGCCATTCATATTCACCGTACCCATATGGGTCTTTGCGTTGTTCTCTGCCAGAGCTGAACCGCCAATGCTCAGAACGACGCAGAGAAGAATTATCAGCATTTTTTTCATATCTTGCACCTCATGTATCATTTTCTTCCATCTCAGTAAGCAGATGTATACTTACGGCTGATGAAGCCGATCATACCGGTCACAGGATCCTGAACCTGATACCAGTTTTTCAGTTCAGCAAGAACAGTCAGCTGCTTTCCCTGCGGGCACGTTGCAATGAGTTCCGCATCCATAGATGGGGCCCAGCGCAGATTCACCCATCCGGAAGCGCGGGCAGGCCTAGCTATAACCATATACGGATTGACCTTGACGCCGGTCTTGAATTCTGCATTCAGCGCGGAGATCCCGCTTGCAGCTGCCGTGGTTTTGTTGCCGCTGTTTCCGGTTTTCTTTGTCGGTGCAACGGGTTTTGCCGCCGGTTTATAATTGACCAGGTAACGGGACATGACATACGCGCTGCCGACACTTCCGAATACAATCTGTGCCCAGCCGCCGCTGATTGATTCCACGCCAACCTCTGAGCCATATGGAAGCTTGGAAAGGACTTCTCCATTAGCGCTTGGTGTGGCACGTACCCTCAGTCCACCACCATTTTCAGTATATACATACATGGTAGATATCGCACCTGCATGAACCGGAATCATGACGGTCGCGATCACAACCATCAGGGTAAGGGACATTAACCTTTTCAACATGATTTTTCCTCCTGCCAGTATATTCTCTTCATCATATTACGATAAAGGCAAAGGCATCTTACCACAAAACCCCATTTTCATACGAAACGATAACAACATTGTTACAAAAATGTATGTCCTTATACAGAATTTGACGGGAAAGATCAGTCTTTCTTCTGCTGAAGTTTAATCGCAATTTCAATGACCCACTGTACCACGCGCAGCACCTCAAGAATAAACTCGGCAATATAGGAAAGAATATACGCATCATAAACTTCCCGCATAGCTTCCATTTCTTCGCCATTGGCCAGACCATATTTTTCGATCATATCCAGTGCAATCTGATTGGCTTTCTTCTCTACAGGAATGTTAAGAAAAGTCACAATAAATCCAGAAATCAGAAGGATACCGCTCAGAGCCATGCAAACATAGGTCATGATACCCACATTTTTAAGAACAAGGTAGTCTATCACAAGACCCAGCAGAAGGACCGGGATGAACAGGACAGGCCCAAAGATGCCAAGCAGCGACAGACGGTTGCGCGCCACAGTCGTTTTGTCGCCTTCCTCGCACAGTTTAGCCAGCGCGGCTTTCTGTACACCAAGGGCCACCGATGTCACGGACCTCTTCTCGTCAATTTTACCCAGCCATGAACGGAGATAAATTGTTTTGGTGTAAATATTGTAGTAATTGCCAAAGACAGCTTCCCGGATAAAACCGGCTTTGCGGACAGTAATGTGATTCAGCCCGGCAGCATCAAGGACATAGCGTGCAGCTTCGATGCCTGTCATCTTGGAGGAGATGCCCATCCTGTTCGCTTTGCTGTATTTTAGCCATACACGGATTTCAAGAACAAGACAAACCACTGACATAATGACAATCATAACACCTACAGCAATATAGGCGATGGCAAGTCCCCGGGATGCTCCCAATTCACTCATAATCATGTTGACAATATCGTTCATAACCTAATTCTCCTTATTCGCAGTTGGTACATTTTGACAGCCGGGCGCTTAACGCTTATCGTGGTCAATCAGTTCAAGAGAAATCATGGATAAAAATGCAAACAGGGCAATAAAGACACCCAGCATCAGCCAGTTATCCAGCACATTCTCCGGGGTCCTTTCATAAGCACTGTTCCGGCTGGCCATCGCAGTTCTTTCCTGGACGAGGTTTTTGACATTCTCTTCCCCGAACAGACCGATAAGTTCTCCTACCGTTGTTTTAAATGAGAAGACTCTGTCCCGCTGGCTCTGAAGAACCTCATTATTCTGGACAAATCCGACAATATCTCCCAGTGTGACCGCCTTGTTGATGACAGTATCCTTCTGCTGCTCAACAGCTTCCTGGACATGCAGCGCATCCAGCACTTCTCCTAGAGGTATGTCCCTTGTCACTGGTTTTTCCAGGAACTCCTGTAATTCTTCACTGGAAAGAACAGTATCAATGATGCTTCCTAAAGTAACAGCCGGTTCTGTTTCACTTGCGGGGATAAGTTCCCTGTTGAGAAGTCCGCTGAGTGCTTCTTCTGCGCGGAGGCTTTCAAGCAGCGTCCGGACATTAAGCTCAGTCACAACCAGTTTGTTCCTCAGATGCAGGATGGGCTCTGCCTCATTGAGAATATCTGCAACCTCTCCGACAGTATACGAAGGCAGAACTTCCATATCCTTGCGTTCAGAAAGGGCAGGGTTGCTCAGCAGGTCCGTAAGTTCGCCGAGGGTAATGCTTCCGCCAATCTCATTGTTGCGCATCTTATCCAGGGTATTCCATGCTGTGACCATAGGCACTTCATTGTACCCGGACTGGGAAGCCAGCGCCTTGATGCCATAATTTGAGATGGTATAGTTGGAAAGAGGCTTTGACCAGCCGGGAAGCGGAATCAGTCCGCCTGAAAAAACAAGCTGGAAAATCAGTACAAACGGCATCACTGTCATCGCGCCGGTTGTCGTATGGGAAATACTTGAGATCAGAAGGCTCATCATATCAGCAGCATAGGAAATCAGGAGGATCGTCAGTGCAATATCCACAATCATCCAGTTCGTAATGACGCCGCTGCCCGGGAAGGATACCCCCATTTGCGTCATGACATATATACTCAATCCTGTCTGCGCTGCACAAAGAAGGAACTGATAAATCATATGTGCCAGCACATAAGAGGAAATATGCATACCGGAACGGTGCTCACGCTTGACAATGGGCCGCTCGCGGCATACCGCCTGAATCGAGTTAAAGCAGCCGTTCCATATGGCAACACAGGTTAATGCAAATGCAGCCTTGAGATTGCCTTCCATGGTGATGAAAAAATCATTCCGGATGACCATAGAAACCAAAGCTGCGATCACAGCAGCCATGGGCAGGACTTTCCAGTCGCTCTGATTGATGAAAAAGCGCATCTGTTTGCCCAGATAAATACCAACCTGGCTTCCACGGCCTTTATGACGGATTCTCCGGACACGCCGTTCTCTCAATGTTTCAGACATGTTGCACCTCCGTCGTATACTTCAGGATAAATTCATCAGCCCGGCCCTCTCCGCCTTCTTCGGTCCGGTTGATGCTCTTGACAATTTCTTCCATTCTGTCTTTGCCAAAAAAGTCTCTTGCCTCCTGGATCGGTCCGAAATACGCCAGACGTCCGGTGCGGTTGGCATCTTTAGCCAAAACAATGACATCATCAAACAAGTCAATGACACGGTCAGGTGTATGTGTAATGACAATAATAATCTTTCCCTGATCCGCGATTGTGCGCAGCTGCTGGAACAATTCACGTGCCATGACGCCATCCAGTCCCGAATCAGGTTCGTCCAGAATAAAGAGGGTAGGATTCGAAATGAATTCCATGGCGATGGACAGACGCTTGCGCTGCCCGCCTGACAGTTTATCCACAAGATTGTTCTTCACTGGCGTCAATCCAAAGATATCCATGACCTCATCTACCCGTTCCCTGCGGGTCTGAGCAGAAAATCCCATTGGCAGCCGGAGGTTCGCTGCGTCCAGCAGTGTCCTGAGTACCGAGTCCGAGCCCCGCATCAGGTCGAGCTGTGGCACGAAACCGATATCGTACTGCATTTCCTTATAGTTTTTGTACATGTTTTTCCCGTTGAGGACCACCTCGGCTTTGGCCTTCTCATACCCATTGACTGCATTGAGGAAAGTGGTTTTTCCGGCACCGCTCCCTCCCAGGAGAAGGACCATATGGCCCGGCTGAATATACATATGGATGTCCCGGAGAAGGGATTTCTTGTGGAAAAATTCGGTTGCTGTCCTTTCTTCAAGGTTCACAGTCAGTCCCTGGTCCAGCACAGCTGCCTTCGAACCGGAGAAGAAATTGGCCGCTTCGCTCCTTATCACTTCAACGGTCCTCTCCGGCTGGTATTTTTTCATGAAGCCCAGCGCGCACGCAGGGATAAAGTTTATAGGCAGGTTCAGTGGAACGATCCACCACTTGCTCCGGCCAAAGTTCTCAACAAGTCCGGCATCAATACGGATCTCATAAATCAATTCAATCAGACCGACAACGATCGTCATAATAGAGATCATCAAAAACAATGTGTCCGTTGGATCCTGGAAAAACTGTGCTGAAACATTGAACAGAAGAAAGATCGCGTGCGTAACAGCACAAATACGGCCCTCTGGCTCCCGGTCGCCGCATTGGCCCAATTTGTAAAGCCTGGCAACAGGAACAAAGGCCCACCACCCTTTGATTCCGCATTTCTGGAATATACCCCATAAACCTGCACAATAAAGCAAAGAGAAAATGAGGGTATAATCCAGATTGGAATCAAACAACACTGTGCATAGAATTTGAAGAACCGCCATATTCTTGTTTCCCTTTCTGAATTAATGAATGATAATGGTCAGTCAGTTCTGATCATCCCACCATGCTTCAGAGCCGTCACATCCCGGCCCGTTGTGTATACCGCATCATTGGGGAACATCAAGCCTTTGCCTGGCCACGAGATCTGCGAACATGCCTTTCTTTTCAATCAGTTCATCATAACTGCCTTCCTCAACAATGGCCCCGTGGTCCATAAACAGGATACGGTCACAGTTGCGGATGGTTGACAGGCGATGAGCAATGACAAGGCGGGTACATTTCAGACTGTCGAGAGCATCTGAAACCTGTTTCTGTGTCTTGTTATCCAGAGCGCTTGTCGCTTCGTCAAAAATCAGAATGCGCGGCTTTGGCGCAATGGCCCTTGCAATCATCAGCCGCTGTTTCTGACCTCCTGAGATGCCTCCATGTCCCTCTGAAATCACGGTCTGCATGCCCATGGGCATTTCCCTGATGTCATCGGCTATCCCCGCCATCTCTGCTGCTTCCCATGCATCATCCAGCGTAAGGTGGGGCGCGGATATCGTTATGTTGGAGAAAATGTCACCCTGAAAAAGCTGGCCGTTCTGTATCACAACGCCGATCTGCTTGCGCAGGGACCTTGGATCGACCTGGCTGAGGTCATGACGGTCAAAATACACAGCTCCTTTCTCTGGTTTTTCAAAACCCAACAGCAGCTTGACCAGTGTGGACTTGCCACAGCCGGTCCTGCCAACAATGGCAACATACTCTCCTGCACGGATCTTCAGCGACAGGTCATTGAGCACGTAAGGTGTTTCGGCATTATAGCGGAAAGAAACATGGTTGATCTCAATATTGCCGGTAACCTTTGTAACCACTTCTTTTGTTTCAGAGACCTCAGGCTCTGCCTGCAGGATAGGTTCTGCCATTTCCAGAACCGGAGGGATGGATGCCAGCGAAATCGCTATGCCTGCCAACGCTGAAAACGCACCTGAGACGCGTCCGTACGCTGCGTTGAAAGCATAATACTGGTTCTCACTTACCCCCGAGCTTACCGCCAGATAATACAGAATGACTGTTCCTATTAATGAAATGGCCGAAATGATTACCTTGTTGTATTTGAGAAAGGCAGGCGGGCTGTATTCGAGCTGGGCGCTCTTGGCATACAGGTTCCCCCACCGCGCAAAAGCCCTTTTTTCCGAACCGGAGAGACGGATCTTCTGTATGCCATTGAGAACAGCATACGACATGCCTGTCTCTTCAGCCTGCAGCTGCATTTTGTTGCGGGATATGCCGATCTGTAAAAAGGATGCGGTGACACTCAGGATGACCGTTGTACCAATCATCAGCAGTGCAGGCCATACCAGGGCAGGTGCGTAACGGAAAATATCTGTGATATACAAAAGCGACATCACCGAGGACAATCCCACCGAAAGAATATTGTTGAGCAGCATATCACATACTGAGCCTACTGCTCCTGCACGGTTTGCCAGTTCGCCTGAGGAATAATTCCTGAAAAAACTTACAGGAAGCGACAGGATCCGCATCATGACCGAAGCTTCTACTGCCTGTGACGTCTTGGTATTGATTCTGTTGGCAAGAAGTTTGCGGACCACTTCGATGATCTGAGCAGAGAAGGCTGATGCCAGAAGGAACACGGCAATCCCTGTCATCAGATTCATCCGTTTTTCACGCAATACGGTGCCTGTAATCAGATTATACACTCTGGGTTCGATTTTCCCTATCAATGTGGCTAAAAGCGTCACAAGTACAATCAGGATGACGTCGCCCTTGGAAAAGCAGTCTTTCATGTACATCATCAGATCCCGTATCCCCAGCTTCTTCATGGGAAGGGGGCGGTAAAAGCAAACGGCTTCCCTTGAAAACTGTGATGCGCTCTTTTTGGTGACCCTTGTCTTTTTTCCTGTCCTCGGGTCTTTGTACCAGTAGCCATGCAGCATGCCCGGGATCAGTGCAATCAGTTCCCCGCTGTCTTTATAATAGCCGAGCATGGGTCCATAGGCATCGTTCTGCCAGCCTTCCTCCAGCATGACGTCGCGTATCATCAGTCCCGATGGCCTGAGAGCATACTCAAGCTGATCATTCACGTCTGTGATTTCCCTCGGAATCTCCATCTTTTTCTCATGGTAAAAAGACAGAATATCGCCAATGGCTTCCCCCGCGTCCTTGAGCTGGATGTGTTCTGCGGACCATCTGCCCATGACCGCACTTGCCATGCGCAAGAACGATTCTTCCAGGATTTCCTCATCCGTCTGCATACGCTCCCGGATTTGTTCATTAAACCAGCCCACTGAATTCACCTCCTTACTCGCTGGTAATCAGTTCTGTATAAGCCCCGCCTTTGGCTAACAGTTCATCATGTGTTCCCCGTTCCACAATTCTGCCTTTTTCAAGGACAATAATTTCATCACAGTCCCTGATAGTCGACAGACGGTGGGCAATCACAATACAGGAGATGCCTCTGTCCTTGATGGCTTTGACAAGCTCAAATTCGGTTTTGGCATCGAGTGCACTCGTCGCTTCGTCCAGGATAATAATGGACGGATCCTGGGCCAGAACGCGTGCAATCTCAAGGCGCTGGCGCTGTCCCCCGGAAAGGTCCTTGCCATTTTCTGTCAGCTTGCCCTGGTACCCGCCCGGGCGCTGAAGGATATCGTCATGGATCTGCGCGTCCCTCGCTGCAAGAACCACCTCGAAATCCGCAATAGACATGTCCCACATGCGGATGTTGTTGGCAATGGTATCTTCAAAAAGGATAATATCCTGGTCCACCATGGCTACCGAACCGGTGAAAACAGCGCGTGGGATCTGGCTGAGCGGTTTCCCGTCAAAAAGAATATCCCCTTCCCACGGTTTGTACAGTCCGGTAATCAGTTTGCTCACCGTCGATTTACCGCTTCCGCTTCCGCCGACAATAGCGATCCG